>JBCCFA010000243.1:0-7098 GCA_039029975.1 Pseudomonadota bacterium | reverse complement strand
TTGGGCGGTCGCTTAAGGCTGCGCCTGTCGCATCAAGAAAGTCTGCAGGATCTCAATATTACTTTTAATCAAGTAGACGCGAGCGCGCTATGGAAAACGTTTTCGCGCTACCTTCCCGACCCGTTGCAGCAATATACTGTTGATTCGGGTCGAGTATCGGGACATTTAGCTTGCACCCCATCGACCCTGTGCAGATTTGATCTCGAAATTAGTGACTTCAATTTAACGGGTTCTAACGCCGCGGAGGATGTGCGGTTAGATATAAAGGGCGAGTATCAGGCTCGAAACGCCAGTCTCAATGCGTTGTTTGTTCTACGGGAAGGCGCTGTGTATTTTGAACCCGGATTTACCTATAACGACACGACCCCTGGGTTTCTAGTTGCCGTTGAAGATAAACCTATTCAAATAGCGATGGATCTTGACTTGCCGCAAGTAGATCGCCCAATGCGAATTCGCCACGCCAGCGTTTCGCATCCGAATGTCGTCTCGATGACATTTGATGGAGATTTGATTTTTGGCGAACGCATTTCCTGGCAAGATTTGAATTTAATTATCGACTCCTTTGAAATTAAAAATCTGTATGAAATTTATATTCAACCAGTAATTTTCGGTACCACTGTGGACTCATTGGAACTTACAGGACGTATGTCGGTTTCCTTGCATGGCCAAGATAGCGAAATCACAGATCTTAAGTTGACCATTGAGGAAGCGTATTTCGACGACGCACTCGAGCGCTTCGCGCTTTATGGGCTTAACGGTGATTTTGTCTTGACGAGCGCCTCTTCCACTGAAACTTCTAGCGTAACGTGGCAGGGCGCCTCAATTTATGGAATCACTCTGGGTAACGGTAAAATTGACTGGGATTCGTGGGAGCGGAACGTGCGAATAGCCGCTTGGGATACTGTCTCGGTTTTCGACGGCCAGTTAGATATTAACGAATTACTAGTGAGTGACTTTGGAACACGAGACGCAAGCGTTGTTTTATCTGGCGGTGTATCTGCAGTTTCTATGCCCGAAGTAATGGCGTCTTTTGGATTGCCACCATTGGCCGGAAAGGTGTCTGCAACGCTGCCCCGACTGAGCTTTCAGCGGAATAACTTGGCAATCGACGGCGATATTGAAATCGACGTTTTCAATGGAGAAATCCATTTGCGCGACATGAATATCGCCAGCATGTTTTCGTCGGTACCACGCCTATTCGTTAACATAGAAGCGATTGGTCTGGATCTGGCGACGCTGACAAGCACATTTTCCTTTGGCAATATTTCCGGCACACTCGATGGCTACGTCAAAGAACTGAGATTGGAAGCGTGGCAACCATTAAGTTTTGACGCACACTTCGCGACTCGGGAAAATGATATCGTTAGGCACCGGATTTCTCGTCAGGCGGTCGACAATTTAGGTCGCATTGGTGCACAGACTAGTGTTTTATCCTCCGGTTGGCTGAAATTTATTCCAAACTACTCCTACGGTGATTTAGGGTTGGGATGTCGCCTCGAACGAGGTTATTGCCAAATGTCTGGAGTTTCCGAGGATGAGCAGGGTTTTTACGTGCTGACCCAAGGCGGTTTATTGCCACCATGGATCAACATTAAAGGGCAGGGACGTTTGGTGTCCTGGCAGACTCTGATAGACGGCATCAAGCAGATATCCACCGGCGAAGTGGCGGTGGAGCTTGGCACCGATATTCCGGAATCCGTTCAATAAGGGCGTACGGGTCGAGATTGTTGTGCGATTAACCTCTGCAGCGATGTGTGGCACTACCAAGCTATTGTTCTGTGAATCTATGGCCGAAACCGAGTGCCTCCTAGCACTTAAAATTGGCAACGACGTGATTGGTTAAAATGTTTTCTTTACTGGAGAGCGGTATGAAAAACACACTATTTAATTTTAGTATTCTCCTCGCGCTAATGACGGTTTCTGCTTGCGTTACCGTGAACGTTTATTTTCCGGAATCAGCCGCCCAGCGTGCTGCAGATATATTTATTCGCGACGTATATGGCGACGATGCAAATGCAGCTCCGCCAAACGGCACTGATGCGGCTGCGCCACCGCAATCATATCAATTAGACCAAAATTGGTTTTACCAAAGCTTAGCTTTCATGGGCGATATTTTGATTCCCCCCGCCGCTGCACAATCACCTGATATCAATATTCAAACGCCGGCGATCAATAGTCTTAAAAATAGTATGGCCGGTCGCCACCAAAAGTTAAAATCGGGATACGCAAATGGGGCGGTTGGTATGGCCAGCAACGGACTTTTAGTCCTGCGAGATCCGAAAGCGGTTCCCTTACAGCAACGCAATCAAATTAAACAGCTTATCGTCCAGGAAAACAAAGAGCGTAATAAATTGTATGGCGAAGTCGCGAAGGCTAACGGCCATCCGGAGTGGGAAAAAGAGATTCGCGCAATTTTTGCTCAGCGTTGGGTTGGTAACGCGCCGGCCGGTTGGTGGTTTGAGACGGGCGGCGCTTGGAAGCAAAAATAACTAATTCTGATAGCGATGAACGTTTTTATTTTTGATATAGAAACCGTGCCAGATGTGAATGGCGCTCGCCGTCTGTGGGGTTTGGACGGCTTAGATGACCAAGCCGTCGCTGATGTGATGTACAACAAACGCAGCCAGGAAACGAACGGCGCGAGCGATTTTCATCGCCATCATTTGCACCGCGTGGTAGCAATTTCGGTGGTGCTACGTAGCGCAGATAAGCTCCGGGTATGGTCTCTCGGCGATGAAGAGTCCAGTGAGGCTGAGTTAATCGGGCGGTTTTTCGATGGCATCGAAAAGTATTCGCCAACAATCGTGTCTTGGAATGGCGGTGGATTCGATTTACCTGTTTTGCACTACCGAGCCCTGATCAACGGCGTTGCGGCGCCACGCTATTGGGATACCGGTCAGCAGGATAATAGTTTCCGTTACAACAATTATCTAGGGCGGTTTCATTGGCGACACATCGATCTCATGGATGTAATCGCTGGCTATCAGGCACGAGCGGTAGCGCCATTAGACGATATTGCGAGTTTACTTGGCTATCCGGGCAAGCTGGGCATGACCGGCGCCGACGTGTGGGTGGAATTCAAGAGCGGTAACTTAAAAGCCATTCGAGACTATTGTGAAACCGACGTGCTCAATACCTATTTAGTTTATCTTTCGTTCGAACGTTTGCGTGGAAATCTGCAAGACAGTCAGTTCAATGATGAAATTCTCCTGATGAAGGAATACCTCAAGGCGAGTGAACTTGCACACTTCCAAGAATTTTTGGAAGCGTGGTCGGCGAGCCGCACCGCCGAATTATGAGTAAGTCTCGCCGCCGGCGCGAACCTTACAGCGTAGCGATAGAAAATTTGTCGCACGAAGGGCGCGGCGTCGGGAGAGTCAACGGGAAAACCGTTTTTGTTGCAGGCGGGTTGCCTGGAGAGCAAGTTCTTGCACAGAAAACTCGAGGCCGAAAATCATTCGATGAAGCGATCGCGCTTGAAGTGGAAAACCCAAATCCGCACCGCGTTAATCCAGAGTGTGCTCACTACGCGATTTGTGGCGGCTGCTCGTTACAGCATCTTGCAAGCGATCAACAAATTGCGCATAAACAAGCGGTTCTTCTAGAGTTGTTCCAGCATCACGCGGGCGTCGCCTGTGAAGAAGTTCTGGCACCTATTCAGGCAAGTCCTTGGCAATATCGCCGACGTGCTCGTCTAGGCGTAAAGTTTGTCGAGAAAAAAGGGGGGGTATTAGTTGGCTTTCGCGAAAAATCCTCGCCCTACATTGCGGATATCAATCGTTGTGAGGTATTGCACCCAAGCATTGGCGATATATTGCTGACCTTGCGTAAGTTCATTGCCGAGCTTTCTATTAAAACCAAAGTACCGCAATTGGAAATTGCGGTGGGGGACGAGCACACGGCGATCATTTTGCGACACTTAGAGCCTTTTTCACCGGCAGATGAAGCCGTATTGGCGTCTTTTCAAACTGAGTCTGGGTTATCCCTGTTTTTGCAGCCTGGCGGTGAAGACACGGTTCACCCACTAAACCAAAATTCTCAACATTTGAGTTATGGTATTGACGATATTCAGTTTCATTTTTCGCCAAGTAATTTCATCCAGGTAAATCAAGCGATAAATCAAAAGATGATCAGTGCGGTGATGTCGCATTTAGCGTTAGAACCGACAGATCGGGTGCTGGATCTGTTTTGCGGACTTGGCAATTTTACCTTGCCCATTGCTAAAAAAATTGATGCTATCCACGGCGTCGAAGGAGATGACCAATTGGTGGAATTGGCATTATCTAACGCGAAAAAAAATGAAATCGGTAATGCAACTTTTGAGAAAATGAATCTCGCCGATCCTACCGAGCTTCAAGGTCTGGCTCTGCAGAATTTCAACAAGCTAATACTGGATCCGCCTAGAACTGGCGCCGAAGATTTTATCTTAAACTGTGATATCCCAAGTGTTCGGAAAATTGCCTATGTTTCTTGTAACCCGGTAACGCTCGCCCGCGACGCTGGGCACTTAATCACAAAGTATGGATTTAAGCTAACTAAATTAGGCGTTATGGACATGTTCCCGCACACTTCCCATGTTGAGTCATTGGCAATTTTCACGCGCTAGACGTGGCAATCGAGCTCATCGAGTGGCACGTATAAGTATGGTGCTTTTGATGGTGTTTGCCCTAGGGTGTGAGAGGGAAGCACCCGAGCAAATTAGGTTCGGCTTGAGTAGCGGTATCGTGACGTTAGATCCTAGGTTTGTTACGGATGCCACTTCGAGTCGGTTATGCCGCTTAATTTACGATCAGTTAGTGAAGTTCGATGAATCATTTCGACCAATACCGAGTTTGGCCGACTGGGAATTAGAATCGCCCACGCAATATGTTTTTACCCTGCTTGGCGACAAGCAATTTCACGATGGGCGCTTGCTGACAGCGCTTGATGTTGCGGCGACATACGAGTCAATTCTTGAACCTCAAACGGCGTCTCCGCACCGTAGCTCGCTTGACTTGATTGAGGAAATCTCAACTCGCGGCGACAAGCAAATTGTGTTTAAGCTAAAAAGATCAGAACCCTTATTTCCGGGGCTCTTAACGATTGGGATTTTACCGCAGGCTAGCGCAGCGAAATCTAATAAAGAAACGTTGGGGAAAATTATTGGTAGCGGCCCATTTCGCGTATTAGGTAAATGGTCGGACAAGAGAATAATATTGCAGAGAATGCTGGATGAGCGCGAAATCAGCTTTGAAGTGACAAAGGATCAAACGGTTAGGGCGCTGAGAATGGTCAACGGTGAATTGGACATTCTACAAGGTGGCCTTGCCCCGGAGATTGCCGCTTGGCTTGATGAACAAGACGGCATTACGACCCGTCAGCAAGCGGGTACCACGTTTACCTATTTAGGGTTAAACATCCAAGATGAGTATTTATCACAAACTAAAATCAGGCGCGCGCTCGCGCACGGCATTAACAAAGCCGAGCTAGCTGATAGATTATTCGTCGGTAGGGCAAGATTGGCTAAATCAATATTTACGCCAGAGCATTGGGTCTACGATAACAATCTCGAGGGCTACGAATTTGACCCCGAAAAAGCAAAGATTTTGCTGAGCGAAGCGGGGTTTTCGAAGCAAAACCCGTTGCGTTTGAGTTACAAAACGTCTAGTGATTTATTTCGGCTACGCGTTGCCACAGTCATCCAACATCAATTGGCCAATATTGGCGTGGAAGTGAAGATACAAAGTTATGATTGGGGCACCTTCTATGGTGATATCAAAGCGGGGCGCTTCCAATTATATTCGCTGTCATGGGTAGGTCTAAAATTACCCGATATATTTCGCTACGTTTTTCATGGTGACTCGTTACCACCTAACGGCGCTAATCGTGGGCAATATCTTTCCCCCGTGGTAGATGATTTGATTGAAAGCGCCGAGGCGGCGAAGACGATAGAAGAGAAAGTACCTATTTATAGAAAAATCCAACAACAAATCCTGGCGGACCTACCTTATGTTCCGCTTTGGTATGAGGATCATGTTATCGTGCAACGGGACGATATTCGGGGATACAACGTTGGTCTAGACGGCAATTTTGATTCGCTGGTGAATGTTCAACGGAGTTCGATTCGATGAGTGAAAATACACAGATTGAAGTTGACTTGTCGAGCCAGCAAATGACAGTTTTTCTCGATGATGGGGAAATGAGTTGCTACCCAATATCCAGCGCAAAGAATGGTCCTGGCGAAGTGCTCGATAGTGAGTGCACACCAAGAGGTCTGCACGTAATCGCCGAAAAGATTGGAGCGGCCGCGCCGGAGAATGCCGTGTTTGTGGGACGCAAACCCACCGGAGAAATTTATTCGGAAACACTCGCAGAAAGTAGTGGCGAACGCGATTGGATACTCACAAGAATTATGTGGTTAGACGGTCGCGAGGAAGGTAAAAACAAAGGCGGCAAAGTCGATTCCAAACGTCGCTACATCTATATTCATGGCACACCAGATTCAACACCGCTGCGTATACCGGGCTCACGCGGATGCATACGGATGAAGAATGCGGACATTATCGAGCTGTTCGAATTGGTGAGTGTAGGTACCTCGATTGAGATTGTTGAGTAATGTCCCGAAGCGCCAATTAAAACTGAACCAACACCATTAGTTTTCCTAGCGCTATAACTTAAAATCCTCCTGGTAATAGCTGGCTTTTAGGCTTCCTAAACTCACTAATCTCGATAGGCGCTGTTGTGCGATTTCTGTTTCGCCGCGTCTTCTAAAGTAGTCGATTAAGTAATAGTCGACGGACCAGGCTTGAGCGGCGTTGAGCGAATTATTATCGAGCTCTATGTCTAATACCATGGCGATTTCGCGACTTAATTGATCAAATCGGATCGAAGGGCAGCTTTGCGACGCTTCTGCTGCATATAAATTGTCCAACGCAGTGGAAAGTTCGATGTAATTCAGTGGGTCGATGCGTCCACCTAGCATCTCGAAATCTGCGGCGTTGGGTTTTTTAGCAGCTTTGCAAAGCACGTAAAAACGTTGAGCCGCTAGCGTAAGACGATCGCGCGGGTTAGCTTCGTGGGCGATTCGATTAATTTGTAGTGCCGCATCGAATTGCTTAG
>JBCCFA010000242.1:0-7116 GCA_039029975.1 Pseudomonadota bacterium | reverse complement strand
GCGATAAGTGTCCCGCCCGTGCGGCTACCCAAGCTTAGGCTCGCCGCGATGGCACCAACGGCCACCAAGGCGGGCGTGCCGAGTAATAAGGATCCGGTTAGCGCTAGGCAGACCCCCGGAGGTATGCCAATAATGAGAAGTACAGCAGCGGCCGAAATCACTTGGGGTAAGGTCAGACACAACCAGTGGGCAACCAGCTTGGCCGCCACCAAGATAGTCAGCGGTGTAGTGCTCAAGCGCAGTTGTTCCAGGCTACCATCGGCGTAATCGGTGCTGAATATGCTTTCCAATTTCAAGGTAATTGCTAGTACGACGGCGACCCAAGCGGTAGCCGGCGCAATTTGTTTGATAAGGCGTTCGTCGCCGCCGACGGCTATGGAAAATAGGCTCACGACGAGAAGAAAAAAAATCAGCGGTTGCGTGACTTCATTGCGATGGCGAGCGAACTTCCGCAGCTCTCGCGCGACAACAGCTTGGTATCCTCGAAAAATTGGCATTAATAACTACGCAAGCGTTAGGTCTTGGACAAGTTCATGAGACAAGCCCAGGCGCTGATGAGTGGCGACAATCGCAGAACCTCCCTGGTCGCAGTGTTGGCGCAACAATTTCTCGAACAGCGATTTACCAGCATTGTCGAGCGCGGTAAACGGTTCGTCCAGCAGCCAGAGGTCGGACTCTACGACTAACAATCTAGCCAATGCGACTCGTTGGCGTTGGCCAGCGGATAAGTGCGCTGTGGGCGTATTCACAGATGCATCAAAGCCTAGTTCCGAGAGTGCTTCGCTACTCTTTCCAGCGGCTCTTGCGGCGTTAATGTCACGAAAAAAATCTAAATTTTCTAGTGCGCTCGCATCGTCGGAGACCGCATCTTTGTGACCTAGATACACGCAGCGTTCTTGAAAATCACAAACATTATTTTGAATGGTGCGGTCGTTCCAAACGATTTCGCCCGCATCGAAAGGATTCAAGCCAGCAAGTATACGGAGCAAAGTTGATTTTCCGCTGCCATTGGCGCCAAGCACTTGCACGGCTTCGCCACTCCGCGCGGCAAAACTGAGTCCCTCAAAAACCTCGCGTCGGCCCCGTATCGCGCTTAGTTGGCTAACACGTAATTCGTTGTGCTCGCGCACAGCTGATCAGCTCGAGCCTATCTGGCGGACCGCAACTATACAATGAGTTTGCCGCCACCAGGCATGCCACCGCCGCCCGGAAAGCCTCCACCCGGCATCCCGCCGCCGCCAGGCGTGACAATTCGCGAGGCTTCTTCGCGGGCCATTTCTTGCGCCCTTTCATTCAAGCGTTCGATCGCTCCTTTGATGCCCTCTGGAAAGGCTTCAAACGCTGCTCTGAGATCGTCAACTTCCAGCGGAAACTGGACTGGTATTGGCCCCATCTGGGTCATCAACGTGGTATCGCCGATGAACTGCGCGGGCCGAGCGCTGTCGAGATCGCCATCAGGGGTGACCGGCGTTAGACGACGGACCGAAGCACCCTTGCCATCGGTGAAGGTTTCTTCGCGGAAAAGATTGTCGATATCTGCCGCTAATTCGTCTAATGATGGCCCTTGCTCGCTCGCCATGTTGGTCTCTCCTGTTTGAATGGCGCGATTCTATCAAAAATAGCGGGGCGTCGTGGCGGGTGATCGAGATGTGGGCTATCGGAACGTTGCAGTTTTTGCGCCAAATTGCGCTGAAATTATCTTTCGAGGCAGAAAGTGTGACGTAGTTGATCCGATGTAGCGCTTTGTAACAGATCCGGAGCAAAATCCCGACTAAACTTATCCAATAACGGATAAACCCTGTCGATTCCCCCTCCGTCAAACGGCGATTTCGCGCGTTACGGCAGACATAAATCGAAATTAGGTCTATACCTCTCTGAAAGACTAAATAAGGCACTACCCATGCGAATCCTGGTGACTGGCGCAGCGGGCTTTATTGGCTCGCACCTGGCTCAACGATTACTCGCGCGCGGCGATGAGGTCGTGGGCGTTGACAACTTAAATGACTACTACGACGTCGCCCTAAAGGAAGCCCGCTTGGCGCGGCTCATGCCTGAGGCAAATTTTCAGTTTTATCGCGAAGACATCGCCGATCAAAAAGCGGTTGATAGGATTTTCACCGACACCAAACCTGAACGCATTATGCACTTGGCAGCGCAGGCCGGGGTGCGTTATTCGATTGAAAATCCACGCGCTTACATCGAAGCAAATATCGTTGGTTTCACTAATATTATCGAAGCATGTCGCCACAACGAGGTCGAGCATTTAGTTTATGCCTCTACGAGTTCCGTGTACGGCGCAAATACCAACATGCCGTTTTCGGTCCATGACAACGTCGATCATCCGGTTTCTATGTACGCGGCAACAAAAAAAGCGAACGAGTTAATGGCGCATTCTTATGCGCACCTTTATGGCCTGCCGACAACGGGTTTGCGATTTTTTACCGTGTACGGGCCCTGGGGTCGACCAGACATGTCTTTGTTCTTGTTTACCCAAAAAATCTTGAATGGCGAACCCATTGATGTGTTTAACTATGGTAATCATCGTCGTGACTTCACCTACGTTGACGACATTGTCGAGGGCGTGATTCGCTGCATCGATAAAGTGGCAACGCCCAACACAGGCTGGTCTGGTGACCAACCTGATCCAGGGACTAGCATGGCGCCTTACCGACTTTATAACATCGGAAACAATGCACCTGTCGAGTTAATGGACTTCATTGGCGCCATCGAAAAATGTTTGGGGATGGAAGCACAGAAAAATATGTTGCCGTTACAGTTGGGCGATGTGCCGGACACCTACGCCGACGTTGCCGCCTTGGTGGAAGATGTAGACTATAAACCCGCCACTAAAATCGAAAATGGCATCGCAAATTTTATTGCTTGGTACAAAGATTATTACAATATCTCATGAGCACGCATAACAGAAAAATTTCCGTGGTTGGATTAGGCTATGTTGGTTTGCCTGTAGCCGTGGCCTTTGGTCAGAGTGAGCAATCGATTGGCTTTGATATTAATCAAGCGCGTATTGATGAACTGAAGGGCGGGCATGATAGTACACTTGAGGTTGAAGATGCGGACTTAGAAGCCGCCGATATTTTATTCACCAGCGACCCCGCGGAGCTGGCTAAGGCCGATTTTCATATCGTTGCGGTTCCAACACCCATTGATCAAGCCAAGCGTCCCGACCTAACGCCTGTCATAAAAGCCTCCGAAACTGTCGGTAAGGTGCTAAAGAAAGGCGACATCGTTGTCTTCGAATCGACTGTTTATCCAGGCGCGACTGAGGAAGATTGCGTTCCCGTGTTGGAGAAATTCTCCGGGTTGAAAGCTGGCGAGGACTTTTTTATCGGCTATTCGCCGGAGCGGATCAACCCAGGTGACAAAGAACACACGTTCACCAAAATTACTAAAGTGGTTTCGGGACAAACACCCGAAATCCTCGATGTAGTCGCCACAGTTTACGACAGTGTCGTAACCGCAGGCGTGCATCGCGCGCCGACCATTAAAGTAGCGGAAGCTGCGAAAGTGATTGAGAACACGCAGCGTGATTTGAATATCGCGCTCATGAACGAGCTTGCGGTTATTTTCCAAAAAATGGGTATTGATACACGTGACGTGCTTGCTGCGTCTGGCACCAAATGGAATTTTTTGAAGTTCGATCCGGGCTTGGTGGGCGGTCACTGCATCGGGGTCGATCCTTATTACTTGACCCACAAAGCGGCAATGACTGGATATATTCCGGAAGTTATTTTGGCGGGACGGAGCATCAACGATGACATGGGGCCGTACGTCGCCAATCAAACAATAAAGTTAATGATCCAGGCCGGCGGTAAAGTCAAAGGCAGCACGGTGACGGTGTTGGGATTTACATTTAAAGAAGATGTGCCTGATTTACGCAACACGCGCGTGATAGATATCGTTGAAGAGCTTCAGGATTTCGGGATCAATGTGCAAATCCATGATCCCTATGCGAGTGCGGAAGAAGCTCATCACGAATATGGCATTGCTTTATCCGAATCATCAGCCCTGCAGCCCGCGGACGCCGTGATCTTGGCGGTACCGCACGCCGATTATCTCGAGCAAGGATGGTCGGGCATACAACAACATTTAAAAACTGATGCCAAAATCGTCGTGGACGTTAAAGCTCGTCTCGATAGAGATAAGTGTCCAAATGATCTAATTCTCTGGAGATTGTAATTCATGCGTGTTGTGATGATTGGGACCGGCTATGTGGGTCTCGTTTCAGGTACTTGTTTCGCCGAATTCGGCGCTGACGTAACCTGTGTGGACGTTGATGAGGAGAAGGTTACACGCCTGAAAAATGGCGAAATCCCAATTTATGAACCTGGCTTGGACAACCTTGTTGCCAGTAACGTTAATTTTGGCCGCCTGTCGTTCACGACCGATTTAGCGAGTGTTGCCGGTGACGCCGATCTCATTTTCATTGCGGTAGGCACGCCAAGTCGACGGGGCGAGGGGTTCGCCGATTTGAGTTACGTTTATGAAGCAGCGAAACAATTGGCCCCGCATCTGCGCGGATATACCGTCATCGTCGACAAATCCACGGTTCCGGTCGGTACTGCAAGGAACGTGCACCGAATTATTCAAGAAACCAATCCCGAGGCCAATTTTGACGTTGCCTCCAACCCTGAATTTCTGCGCGAAGGCGCCGCAATATCAGATTTCATGCGCCCAGACCGTGTCGTCATTGGTGTTGAGTCCGAGCGCGCCGAAGAATTACTGCGAGAGCTGTATAGACCACTAAATCTTATTGAGGCGCCCATTCTGGTTACCGGGCTCGAGAGCGCCGAACTGATTAAATATGCTTCGAACGCTTTTTTGGCGACGAAAATTAGTTTTATTAACGAAATTTCGATGCTGTGTGAGGAAGTTGGGGCCGATGTTCACGCCGTGTCCAAAGGCATGGGTATGGATAAGCGCATTGGTGGTAAGTTTCTTCATCCTGGTCCAGGTTATGGTGGATCGTGCTTCCCTAAAGATACCCAAGCGTTAGTACGGATTGCGCAAGAAAACGATACCTCAAGTCGCATTGTGGAAACGGTAATCGAAGTTAACGCGGCACAAAAAGCACGCATGATCAAAAAAGTTCGAGATGCTTTGGGCGGCTCAGAGACCGGCAAAAAGATTGGCGTCTTGGGACTTACGTTCAAACCCGAAACTGACGACATGCGCGACGCGCCTGCTTTGTCGATTCTCCCACCGTTAGTCGAAAAAGGCGCCGCTATCAGAGCCCATGATCCGCAAGGGATGCATGAAGCGAAAGCGATGCTGCCGGAGGAGGTCGAATATTGTGACGATCTCACTAATGTTTTTGACGACGCTGACGTGGTGCTGCTGCTCACAGAATGGAATGCTTATCGTGGTTTAGATTTAGCGAAGCTTAAGAGTCGTATGCGAACACCGGTACTGGTGGATCTGCGCAACGTTTATGAGCGGGGCACCGTGGAAAGCTTGGGCTATCAGTATTTCTGTATTGGTCGGTAACGACACTTAGTTCTGATCCAGCACGCTTGAGTATTCGTTGCTGAAGAGAGCGTTACTCCGGTCGCTAAGCGGGGTCGAATAAATCGCGCGAGCCAATCGTAAAAAGTGATACGATTGTGGTCGCATGCTGTTTTCTTCCCAGTTCTTCATTCTCATTTTCTTACCTTTAAGCGTTGCGCTCTACTATGCAATGGCGGATCGCTATCGAATGCGATTGGCGGCAATACTGATCGCTTCTGGTTTCTTTTACGCGTGGTGGGATCCGCGTTTTGTTCCTCTATTGCTGGGTTCGGTTGGCGCTAATTGGCTGCTAGTACGAGCGTTTTTCGCGACGGGCCAACAAACCTTTTTGACCCTAGGCGTGCTGTTCAACTTATCCCTGCTAGGTCTGTTTAAATACGCTAACTTTTTGGCAGAATCCGTTCTAGGCTTGATGGGGATAACGCATCAACCTTGGACCATTATCCTGCCTTTAGGCATTAGCTTTTTCACGTTTCAGCAAATTTCTTACTTAATCGATGTGAAGCGGGGAGAAGCGAACGCGTACGGCATGCTCGAGTACGCGAACTACGTGAGTTTCTTTCCGCAACTGATTGCCGGCCCCATCGTGCGACACGGAGAACTCATACCGCAGTTTTCTCGTGACCCGTTCAGACCTGAAATCACGGAAATGTTTGGGCGTGGCATTGTGTTGTTTGTGCTGGGTTTGATCAAAAAAGTGTTTTTCGCTGACGAGCTTGGGGCAATCGCCGATGAAGGTTTCGCGGTCGCTACGACAATTTCCTCCGCAGACGCCTGGACCGCAGCGCTTGCCTATTCATTGCAATTGTACTTTGATTTTTCAAGCTATTCGGATATGGCAATCGGACTGGCAGCAATGTTCGGCTTCGTCTTGCCGATTAACTTTGACGCACCATATAAAGCCCGCAATATCCGAGAATTCTGGCGACGTTGGCATATCACCTTGTCGAACTTTTTACGCGATTACGTTTACATTCCTCTTGGGGGTAGTCACGGCGGCCTTGCTGCCACGTGTATTGTCGTCATGATCACCATGCTGTTGTGTGGCTTATGGCATGGTGCCGGATGGACGTTTGTTGCCTGGGGAGCACTCCACGGGCTCGCGATTTGCGCAAACCGAACGTGGCTGGTTACGGGGCTTCGAGTCCCCGTTGTATTTGGATGGGCATTAACGATGGTGTTGGTGGTCATTGGTTGGGTTTTATTCCGCGCCCCGACTTTTTCTGACGCGGGTAGTATGTTGAGGAGCATGGCTATACCCCAATTAAACGCGTCGAACAGATTCGACGCCGAAGATTGGCGATTCGTCGCGCTAGGTGTCGGGTTTTCAATACTTGGCCCCACTAATTGGGAACTTGTTCGGAAATCTTTTATTCAATCCCGCGCCGTCGCCGTGTTTGCTGCTCTCGCGCTGATGATAGTTTGCTTGCGAGTCGGGCAGGGGCGCGGCCTTGAATTCATCTACTTTCAATTTTAACGATGCTTAGCTGGCCCCGATTTATTCGCAGTTTTATCGTTGTCGCAATCGTGTCGATAATTCTTGTTTATGTTTTCATCGCACTCGTCGATCCGTATAACAGCATACCGTTT
>JBCCFA010000241.1:0-7129 GCA_039029975.1 Pseudomonadota bacterium | reverse complement strand
GCAAAGAGTTGGACAGCGCTCGCAGCGCGAACTGCCGCGACGTCATCGTCACCCGGCATCGCCATCGGGGGAACGGCGAACACCGCCTCGCCGGTCGCGCCGATGCGCTCGCGGCTGGTCGCCAACACCGTGAGACTCGGACACCTGCCGACGAGGTGTTGGACGAGTTCGTGCACAGCGTCGATGACGTGTTCACAGTTGTCCAGCACCAGCAGGAGCTGTCGGTCGCCAATGCCGTTGGCCACGGTGTCGAACCGGCTCACGTCCGGCGCGGGCTGGTATCCGAGTGTCGCTGCCACAGCATCCGCAACAAGTGCGTCGTCCGCCACGGCTGCGAGTTCGACGAGTCGAACCCCGTGCTCGAAGTCGTCGATCGTGTCCGCAGCCAGCTGCATCGCCAGCCGTGTCTTGCCGGCACCGCCCATCCCGGTGATGGTCATCACCCGGTAGGACCCGATCGCCGACCGAATCTCGGCTGCCATGAGCGAACCTCGCATAGATCCAGCCTCTAGCACAGTTGTCTCTGACGAGACCAAGACGACCACTTGCTATATGTGCGCATGCCGGTGCGGGATACGGGTGCACATTTCTGGCGGCGAAATTCGTTATATCGAAGGTAATCCTGACCACCCAGTCAATAATGGTGTGATCTGCGCAAAAGGCGCGTCCGGCATCATGCAGCAAAACTCCCCTGCGCGTTTGCGTAAACCCTTGAAGCGAGTGGGGGAGCGCGGTGAAGGGCAATTTGAGGAAATCGAATGGGAGGAGGCGCTGGATATTGCTGCTGACTGGCTCGGCAAGGTGCGCAAAGATAATCCGAACCGATTAGCCTTTTTTACTGGCCGTGACCAAAGCCAATCGTTCACCGGATGGTGGGCACAAAACTTTGGCACCATAAATCACGCCGCCCACGGAGGATTTTGTTCAGTCAACATGGCGGCGGCTGGTCTTTACACAATCGGCGGATCTTTTTGGGAATTTGGCGAACCGGATTGGGAGCACACCAAATATTTCCTTATGTTTGGGGTGGCCGAAGATCACGACTCGAACCCGATAAAAATCGGCCTGGGAAAACTCAAAAGCCGCGCAGATACTAAATTCGTATCGGTCAACCCTGTACGTAGCGGCTATTCCGCCATCGCTGACGAGTGGTTGGCAATTAAACCGGGCACGGATGGCTTATTGATTTTTTCTCTGATCTACGAATTGCTACGTGCAGAACAAATCGACTTTAGTTACTTAGCACGTTACACCAATGCGCCATGGTTGGTGATTGACGATGAGACTGAACCGGCGGCGGGACTTTTTTTTCGACCGGGTGAAACGAACAAACCGCAGTGCGTTGATGCAGCAACAGGCGAGATTCAGGATTTCGATACGCCATCATTGCGTCCCCGATTGGTCGGAGAGATTAATGGCCCGAACGGTGAGCGGCTGGTGCCAGCTTTCGAGCTCTGCTTGCGACGTTTCTTAGATGAGCAATATTCCCCTGAAAATGTCGCTGATAAAGTTGGCCTTTCAGCTGAGCAAATCCAAAACTTGGCGGCCGAACTCGCTGACGTTGCGTTTCGTGAAGAAATTGAAATTGAACAAACGTGGACCGACTGGACTGGCCGCCAGCACGACAAATTCATCGGTCGCCCGATATCTATGCACGCCATGCGCGGCATCTCGGCGCATGCGAACGGTTTCCATACTTGTCGGGCTTTGCATATCTTGCAGATACTACTTGGTTCCGTCGATGTCCCTGGCGGTTTTCGCTATAAACCACCGTTTCCGAAACATATCCCGCCTGGGCAAAAACCCGCCCGCTCGAGCGGCCGCGCTGAGACCCCACTCGCCGGTTTACCGCTTGGATTTCCGTCGGGGCCAGAAGATTTGCTGGTAGACGAAGCCGGTAATCCCGAACGGATCGACAAAGCGTTTAGTTGGGAGCACCCGCTTGCCTTGCACGGCATGATGCACATGGTGATTCACAATTGTTGGGCTGCTGATCCGTATCCGATAGATACCCTGTTCCTGTATATGGCGAATATGGCATGGAATTCATCAATGAACGTGCCAGATACATTGCGCTACCTTACCGATAAAAACCCGGTAACCGGTGAGTACAAGATACCGCGGGTGATTTATAGCGATGCCTATTGCTCAGAGATGGTGGCTTATGCCGATCTTGTGTTTCCGGATACGACATATTTGGAACGTTGGGATTGTATCTCGTTACTTGACCGACCGATTGGCGATGCAGATGGCGCAGCGGACGCGATTAGACAACCGGTTATTAAGCCAGATCGCGATGTCCGACCGTTCCAAGATGTGTTGTTAGATCTCGGCGTGCGCCTGCAGCTGCCGGGCATGGTCGATGATAGTGGCGCCGCGAATTATCCCGGCGGCTACGCCGACTATATTGAAAATCACATGCGTAACCCGAAGGTTGGACCGTTGGCAGGTTTCAGAGGGCGAAACGGTGCGCCACCACTCACCGGTGAAGCCGAACCCCAGCAGCTCGCAAAATATATCGACAACGGTTGTTTTTATCGTCATGAGTTAAACCCATCTCAGCGCTACTACAAATTTGCAAATTGGGATTATCTAACCTTTGCAAATGACGCGGGGTGGAATGGAGACGCAGAACCGATATTTTTGCAGTTGTACAGCGAACCCTTGCAAAAATTTCGCTTAGCGGCGCAAGGTAAGTCTCACGTTAAGGTGCCTAATCATTTGCGCGAACGGACGCTGCGTTACTGCGACCCGATACCGTTCTGGTACCCAAGCGCGGAAGAAAAACAACACCAACAATATCCCTACCACGCGATCACCCAGCGGCCGATGCATATGTATCATTCGTGGGGATCGCAGAACGCTTGGTTGCGGCAAATTACCAGCGAAAATTTCTTATATTTGCATCCGCAGATCGCAAAATCCCAGCAATTGCACAATGGTGACTGGGTTAAGGTCACAAGCCAAACCGGTGAGATTCAGGTGCAAATTCAGATCTCTAACACGGCCAATGCAAACACGGTCTGGACTTGGAATGCTATCGGTAAACGCAAGGGTGCTTGGGGCCTAAGCGCTAACGCACCGGAATCTAGACGTGGTTTCCTACTTAATCATCTGATTAGCGAATTGATGCCGGCAAGTGAAGGTGCTGAACGGTATGCGAATGCCGATCCCGTGACCGGCCAAGCGGCTTGGTTCGATCTAAAAGTATCAATCGAGAAATGCGACGCCCCGAAAACGCAAGCAACGATGCCTCAATTTGAATCCGCGGCAATCGATCAAGCCTTCGTTAATACAGATGATGTACTGAAGTTCGGCACCGATTTTTCTCGCGAGCGAACGGGTGGCCCAAGTAAGACTTTGTACCCCCATGTCCGCCACAAAAACCTAACTGACAACAAAGACGAATCAGCATGACCTGCTTGCCAAAAAACACGGAGAAGAAACTTGGTTTAGTTGTCGACCTAGATCTTTGCGTGGGATGTCACGCTTGCGCAACAAGCTGTAAAGGCTGGAATTCAAGCGGGTACTCCCGCCCCTTAACTGATGAAGCACCTTATGGCGAAAACCCTAATGGCGTATGGTTCAATCGCATTCATAGCTTCGAACTTGAGTTCGAAGACGGTAGCGCCGAAACCTTAAATTTTCCAAAGTCGTGTTTGCATTGTGAAGACGCGCCGTGCGTCACGGTGTGTCCCACAGGCGCCTCGTTTAAACGGCAGAAAGACGGTATCGTCTTGGTCGATGCAGACAAGTGTATCGGTTGTAAGTTGTGTTCTTGGGCGTGCCCGTACGGGGCTAGAGAATATGATTCGCAGGAAGGTGTGATGAAAAAATGCACTTTATGCGTGGATAAGATTTATAACGAGAATCTGCCCCCTGAAAGTCGCCAACCGGCGTGCGTGACCGCTTGCCCCACCGGCGCGCGAAGTTTTGGTGACTTCAACGATCCAGATTCAGGCGTGTCGAAACTTGCGGCCCGTCATGGCGGCGTCGATTTAATGCCCGAACAACAATGCAAGCCAGTGAATAAGTATTTGCCGACGCGCAAGAAACGCATGACAAAAGTGAACCCAAAGAAGCTCTCGGCCACCGTGAACGACCTAGGCTCGGCGGTACTTCGCTGGGTTGATAAAACACTGAGCGGGTAGGACGGGAGCATGCATCCAGCAGCCTCAGTCATCATTTTCACAGTGATATCGGGATTAGGGTACGGACTAATCATCACGCTGAGTTTGGCTGAGCTGTTCGCGCTTGCACCATTGAGCGGATTCGATATTGCGTTTGGTCTAACTTTGGCGCTATGTCTAGTCGCGGGCGGTTTGCTGAGTTCGTTATTTCATTTGGGCCATCCAGAACGCGCGTGGCGTGCTTTATCACAGTGGCGTTCGTCGTGGTTAAGCCGAGAAGGTGTTGCCGCTATTTTAAGTATGCTGCCGCCAATGGGAATCATATTTGTAGCGCTTTTCCCTGAAAATTTTGCAATCCCTTCTTTTTTAATCCATATCTTATTTGCGTTAAGCGGCGTCTTGGCACTTGTCACGATATTTTCTACCGCCATGATTTACCGAAGCTTGCGCACGATTGACGCTTGGTTCAACAATTGGGTGCCTATCGGTTTTCTAGTCTTGGCGTTGGCCGGGGGGTCCTTACTCGCGACCGCGATTATTTTTTCCACGCATGGAGAAGCCGGTAGCCTGCCTCTTCTGTCTCTCATTTTCGTGGGCTTATCTATGACCGTGAAAATCAGCTACTGGCAAAACATCAATCGAAGGCCTAGCGTTTCTTCCATCGAAACTGCACTCGGTGTTCAAAACACGCGAGAAGTGAAGCAATTTGTGCCGCCTCACAGCGGTGAAAATTACCTAATGCAAGAAATGGGTTTTCGGATCGCGCGTAAACATGCGGCGAAGCTCCGCAAGCTTTGCGTCGTGCTTGGCTTCGTCGGATCGCTTGTACTTTTACTACCCGTGTTGTTTGAATTTAACGGTGTGGCGACGGCATCTTTGTGGTTGGCCGTGATTGCGATGGTCTTTGGCTTATTCATTGAGCGGTGGTTGTTTTTCGCCGAGGCGAAGCATACCGTGGGTTTGTATTACGGGCGCTAGAACTTAACGGAGACGGAGGTGTTTTATGCTGGTTTTCAGACAATTATTTGATCCAGAGTCTTCAACCTACACTTATATCCTGGGCGATTCCGCAGCAGGGGAGGCCGTATTGATCGACGGCGTGTTTGAGCAAGCGCGGCGTGATCTGGCTTTGCTATCAGAACTAAATCTGCAGCTTAAACATGTTTTAGACACGCATTGTCATGCCGATCATGTCACCAGCGCCTATTTACTCAAACAACAAACCGGCGCGCTGATAAATGTTTCTGAGGCTGCCAGCGTAGAGGGCGCAGATGTTTATGTAAAGCACGGCGACAAAATTAAGTTTGGCGGGCGGTACTTGTCAGTTCGCCAAACGCCCGGGCATACCGATGGCTGTGTGACTTACGTTATCGATGACGAAAAAATGGCATTTACTGGGGACACCTTACTCGTCCGCGGCTGCGGTCGAACAGACTTTCAGCAGGGCGATGCGCGGCAGATGTTTCGCTCGATCCATTCGCAAATACTCGCGTTACCGGAAACGACGAAGCTTTATCCCGCACATGATTATAAGGGCATCACGGTAACCAGCGTCGCGGAGGAGAAACAATTCAATCCTCGTTTCGGTGGCGCTATCAGTGAAGATGATTTCGTTGGTTACATGGATCACCTAGGTTTGCCGCATCCGAAGCAAATAGATATTGCTGTCCCAGCAAATCTAAAGTGTGGTCGCCCAGATCAAGACCCCCAGAACGCTAACACCACCGATTGGGCACCGTTGAAATATACCTTCGCTGGTGTGGAAGAAATTGATTGCCAATGGTGTGATGAGCACTTGGCAGATGTGCAAATTGTTGACGTTAGGGAAGGCGAAGAATTCACGGGCCCGCTGGGCCATATACCGGACGCGATTCATATTCCGCTAGGACAGCTCGCTGATCGCGTTGACGAGTTAGATACGGCGAAACCTATCGTCACAGTTTGTCGAGCTGGTGGCCGCTCAGTACAGGCCATGGTGTTGTTAAAGCGTGCCGGCGTTAAGCGCATCGCCAACCTTACCGGCGGGATGTTGCGCTGGCGCTCGGATGGACACCGCGTTTCGGGCGGCGTTAATTAGATAGATTCAACTCGCCAGGAAGTTGGCGAGCAAATCGTGTCCATAAGCGGATTCAATCGATTCTGGATGAAACTGAAAGCCGAAAATTGGGTATTCTCGATGTCGAATCGCCATGATTTCATTGTCTGGTGAGGTCGCTGTAATTTCGAACAAATTTGGCAGGGTCCGTTCACAAACAGACAAGGAATGATATCGCGTTGCCCGCATAGGATTGGGGATATCAACAAACAAATCCGTCTGATTGTGGTGAATATCCGATACTTTCCCATGCATTAAAGATTTAGCAGGGATAACTTGACCGCCAAATGCCTGCGCGATGCTTTGATGTCCTAAGCAAATACCAAGGATGGGCACTTTATCGGCAAAATGACGAATCGCAGGAACGGAAATCCCCGCTTCATTAGGCGTACGAGGTCCCGGTGAGATAACCAAGTAATCCGGCGCGTGTTTTTCGAGGCCCGGCACCGAGATTTGATCGTTCCGAAACACCTTGGGATTTTCGCCTAACTCGCCAAAGTATTGCACCAGGTTGTAAGTAAACGAATCGTAATTATCAATCAGGATTAGCATCGTTTAGTCCCTATTGGGCCGGTAAATCCTTGAGTTGCCATTTCGGCAGCGACAAAAACGCCACGGGCTTTATTGAGCGTTTCCTGCCATTCGCTGTCAGGATCAGAATCGGCCACAATGCCGGCGCCAGCTTGTACATAAACATGCTGATCTTTGATAATCGCGGTGCGGATTGCGATGGCGGTATCCAGATTCCCATGCCATCCGAGATAACCAATCGCACCAGAGTAAATGCCCCGTTGATCTGGTTCTAGTTCTTCAATGATCTCAAGCGCTCGCAGTTTTGGGGCACCTGATAACGTGCCCGCAGGAAAACTCGCCTTTAGTACATCCAAACCGTCATGCTTGCCTT
>JBCCFA010000240.1:0-7135 GCA_039029975.1 Pseudomonadota bacterium | reverse complement strand
GTTTTTCCATCCTCTGGAAACAAGGTTACCCCGATTGTTGGCGTGACCTTAAATGCGTGATTGTCGAGCTCATACGTTTTGCCTAGCTCAGCGTGAATTTTTTTCGCGACGAGGCCGGCTTGTTCGCGCGCCTTATCGCGATCGCGGGCAAGTTCGAAAAGTACAATGACAAACTCGTCGCCACCCAACCGTCCAATCGTGTCTTCTTGTCGCATTAGGTTGCGGAGGCGTTTGGCGACCTGTATCAGCAGCGCGTCGCCGACGGCGTGCCCGAGTGAGTCATTGATTGTTTTGAATTGATCTAGATCGACGAACAGTAACGCACCTGTGGTGTTGCTTTGCTTCAGTGATTTGATGTTCGCTTCCAGTTTTTCGACCAAGAATCGCCGATTCGGTAGGTCGGTTAAAGGGTCGTAATACGCCAGCTTTTCCGCTTCCGCCAGTGCCAATTTAAGTTCGGTAATGTCCGAGAAATTTTCAACGTAATGACTAATTTCGCCAGCGTCGTCCTGTACCGCGGTAATTGTTCGCCAAGTGGCGTATTTAGTGCCATCGGTGCGATGGTTGACTCGTTCGCCTTCCCACATGCCGCAAAGATCGACAGACTGCCAGATCTGCGCTTGGTCGTCGTCACTGCTTTCGGTGTTATCGGAGTCCACCGAAATTCGACCAACCACGTCCGCGTCGCAGTAACCGGTGATGTTTTTAAATGCGTTATTAACGCGGAGAATATGCTTTTCAGCGTCGCGAATAACTAGCGCTTCGTGGGTTTCGAACGCGGTGGCGGCGAGCCGCAATTCCTGCTCGTAGGAAATTTTTGCTGTGACGTCCTCGAGCACCGTAACAGTTACCGGTGTTCCTTTAGCGGAAATCGTTCGTGTCGCATTGAAAGAGAGTTTGATGATTCGTTGATCTTTACAACGGAAATCGAGCTTGATGTCGGCGACCCGTTGGGTTTGGGTATTATTACTGGGCAGTGCGAGATAAAGTGCCCGAGACTCGTCGGTAAAGTAGTCGCTGAGGTGGCTGCCTACAGTCTGTTCGAACGTGTAGCCAGTTGCCGCAATCCACGCATTATTAACATCGATGATTTCGTGCTGATCATCGACGGTGCAAATGATTGCCGGCACATTGTCATAAATGGTTCGATAGCGTTTTTCACTGTCGCGCAATGCGTTTTCGCGCTGCTCCCGCTCGAGCTCGCTTGCCGCCGTTGCGGATAGCACATCGAGGATCGACATCGCGTAGTCGGGATATTTCATCGGTTTGTTGTCTAGCAGCGCGAGGATCCCGATTGCGTTGCCGTGTATGTCCAACAGTCGTTTACCGGCGTAGCTGACGATACCCATGTCCACCAAAGTGCGGTCTTTTGGAAACTCCGATTGAACGTTGTCTGGATAGATGCAAACGTCGCAAGACACCGTGTTAGCGCACGGCGTGTCGTTGACGTCGTAGGCGAACCCGTTAATGTCTTCATTTGGTGGATAACATGACACGACGGTTGCGATGCGCCCGACTGCGTCGAGGCGAGCGACGAGTGCCGATGATATGCCAGATATCTCTACCGCACCGCGAGCGATGGCGTCTAAAAGACGCCCGCTGCTACCGCTGGTAATGCATTCCGCCAGCATTTTCATTTGCTTTTCATGCTGTCGGCGTTTGGTTACTTCGGCGGAAATGCCCAGGACACCAATCGTCACCCCAGATTCGTGAAGCATCGGGATTTTGCTTGTTTCCACCAAATGGCGATTTCCCTGTGCATCCACAAAACCATGGTCGATCTCAAATTGCGCCTCACCGGTACGAATGATTTCGCGATCTTCGTCTTGGTATTGTTGAGCATGCTCGGCCCATGGCATGTCGGCATCCGTTTTACCAATGACTTCCGAATCGTCTTTTAGGCCGGCTTCAATTTCGAATTGTCGATTGACGCCAAGATAGCAGCCACGCGTATCTTTCCAATAGACACGATCAGGCACCGAGTCGATCACAAGCTTCAAGAACCGCTGCGATTCGGCGATTTCATGTTCGGCAATTTTTTGTGTGCTAATGTCTACATGGGTACCGACAACTAACGTAGCGCGACCTAGTTCGTCACGCTCCAGCACGGATCCACGCTCCATTACCCAAATGTATTGACCATTTTTCGAGCGAAAGCGGTATTCGACCGTGTAATCGTAATCAGGCCCTTTGAGCAGGTCGAGCATTGATTGTCTTGCACGGTCTAAGTCGTCCGGATGAATTAATTTACTGATGTCATCGCGTACATTATTGATGTCGTTCTTTTGGTAGCCGTAAAGCGCATACCAACTGTCGGAAAACTCAATGATGTCTGGAATCGGCTGCCACTCCCACATACCCTGACCGCCGTTTTCCAACGCCAGTTCAAGACGCTGGTGTTGCGCTTTGATGTCAGATATATCGGTTAGGGTGCCAACAACGCGGGTGACTACGCCATGCTCATCCCGGTCTATAACTTTGCCACGAACAAGCATAGTACGGTAGGTGCCGTCGGTATTTCGTATACGGTGCTCTATCGAGTATTCGGGTATATCGCCGCGTAAGTAGCCTGAGAGATGTTTGTTATTTTTGTCGATATCGTCCGGGTGGGTCAGTTCTCGTAACTGCGCGCCAGAAACAATTGGCACATCTACACCAGCTTCGTCTTCGTAACGAAGATATCCGAACTCTGAAAATTCGTCTGTTGTAGGATCCCACTCCCATATGCCTTGCTTAGAATTTTGCAGCGCAAGATTGAGCTGTTGATTGCGCTGATCGAGCGCGTTACGCGCTTCTGTTAAAGCCGAAATATCTGAATGCGTACCGACCATCCGTAACGCACGGCCGTCCCGATCACGCGCGACGACGCAACCACGGATCAGGCAGTTGACGTATTCGCCATCGGCGCGACGAACCCGTTGTTCGGACTCGTAAAAATCAATGTCACCCTTTAGCGTCGCAGCAAGCCTTCGGCGCGTGTTTTCTACGTCATCAGGATGATAAATTTCTGTAATGCCAATTTTTCGTGCGGTCTCGGGCGTGTAGCCAAAGAGCTCGTACCAACTCTTCGATCCGCTGAGTTCGTCGTGAATAATGTTCCAATCCCAGACGCCTTGGCGAGCGCTTTCCAGTGCGAGCTCAAGATTGAATTCCTTTTCTTTGAGACGGGCGCTGATTTCAGCAAGCTCCGTCACATCAACATAGTAGCCTGACACGAGGATCGGAACACCACTATGGTCACGTTCAAGCACTTCGCCGTGGCATAACAACCATAGATACCGCCCGTCGCGATGGCGATGGCGAAACCGATTTTCAAACCGACTAACCTTGCCAACTATTAAGGTATCCAATGACTCAACAAATGCCGATCGATCGTCCGGGTGTATGCGCTGTATTAATGCATGGGTATCCGCAATTTCGTCCTGTCCTTCGTATCCGAGATTCGTTTGACCGAACCCGAACTCGCGATAGTAGCCGCTTGCAGGTGCCCATTCCCAAATGCCCGCGTGCCCTATGCTGAGCGCGGTATTCAAACGACGCTGTAACTCGGCGAGCGGTCGTTCTGGATCGACATCAAGAATTTTTAGCAGCGCCGTTTTCAAAGGTCCTTGGTTGGCAAGCGGCGATACCAGTAAATTGATCGCTGGCAGCGCTTCGCGGTCGCGGGGCTGGAAGGTGACTTTTTCGAGTGTGATGCTTTGGCTGCGAATTACTGCGTTCTTAATACAAGGACCGATAGCGTCGACAGCATCCGGCGAACCACACCACAGTGCATCACAAAGCGATGCACCGACAAGTCGGGTTGGGCTGGCTTGGAGAAAGTCGCCAATCTTTGCGTTGGCGGCCAGAACCGTCAGGTTAGAATCAACGATTAAGGCACCTTCTTCGAGGTGTTCGAGCAGGCCATCGACTAGATTGACCGAATGGACGCCGGCGCTTTGGATCCGGGCATAAACCGTAGCATTCGTGGGCATATATAGTTCTAATTGTTGTCCGTCTGCCACGAGTCTAGTGGTGATCTGCCGCGGATCCCTAATACAAACGTAAAAATGTGACAGAACGCATTCTGCGAAACACTTTTCTACATTTTGCGCTGAATTTTAGTGTCACGAAGCGATTGATGGCGGAACGGCGGGGCAGGGTAGCCGCCGTGCGTTGATTAAGTGTTTACGAAGTAAGCTAGTGAGCGTTTCGTGTTGTTGGATTGTTTATGTGACGCCGGTATTCAATCGCTGCGCGACCAACACTTGCATTCACGCGACTGACACCAATCCGAGGATGAAATGTACGACGGCTATTTCGATTAATGTAAATCCTCTATTGCTATCCATGGCTCGGCCCATTCGACGCCGCCAGGCGCCCCGAAGGGGCGAGGGAAAAGAGACTTTTTTCCGAGTCACTAACTGCATTCAAATCGGGGGACACAATACCTATTTACGTTAAGCTTAATATAGGTTGCTAGCCAAAAGGAGCAAATAGGTTTCGTGTCCCCGATTTTTCAGACATAAAGAATTCGTGGAATTACAACTCGCTAATGCCCAAATTAAAATTACTTTTCGTCGGGAAATTGGTATCTGCTGTCAGTTTTTTGATTACGGTAGCTGTGTTCTCAATTACTCTCGTTAAAAATCTTCCCGGTGGATGGTCAATGCGACCACCTGGCTTGCCCAGACGATTATTACGGACGGAAGCAATGGTAGACTTTGCGTATCGAAGCCATAGCAACGCGATAACGCAGAAAATTGACAAATTACCGTGATACATAAAGAGAAACTCCCATCAGAGCTAATTCAATATTTGGAAAATCACAAAGATATTGATTTCAATCGTTTCGAAATTCCCCCTCCAGTTTTCACGGCGATGAAAGCGGAAGTGCTGTCATTCGATTTAGAACGCCGAGTATTCTGTTGCAAATTCCCTGTGCTAACAGACTATTTCAATCCATACGGGGTGATACAGGGAGGTATTATTTCAGCCGCAATCGACAATACCATCGGGCCTTTAAGTATGCTGGTTGCTCCACCAAGCCTCACTCGCAAACTGGAAGTCAAATTTTATGAGGCTATCGAAGCCTCAAACGAGTTTTTTCAAGTGATGGCGAAATTTGTGGAGCAAAAAAAAAGATTCTTGTACTTCGAAGCGGAGGTAGAAAATTTAGAAAAGAATATAAAATTTGCCTCAGCTAAAGCAACACACTGGATTGTCTGAATATCAAAAAAAGTACGGTCAAAAGTAAATAAATCGGGGACACAATACTTTGAAACATTAGCTTAATATAGATCGTTAGCCAAAAGCAGCGAATAGGTATTGTGTCCCTAGATTTCCGTCCCCCATCCTCTGAAAACAAGGTTACCCCGATTGTTGGCGTGACCTTAAATGCGTGATTGTCGAGCTCATAGGTTTTGTCTAGCTCAGCGTGAATTTTTTTCGCGACGAGGCCGGCTTGTTCGCGTGCCTTATCGCGATCGCGGGCAAGTTCGAAAAGTACAATGGCAAACTCGTCGCCACCCAACCGTCCAATCGTGTCTTCTTGTCGCATTAGGTTGCGGAGGCGTTTGGCGACCTGTATCAGCAGCGCGTCGCCAAATCGGGTGACTATTACTACACCATCCGAGACGACACGCGTAAACTAGAATACTGCGCAGTGTCCCCTTATTCCTTTTGAACCACGGCGATTGTCCTAGCGAGGATAACGACGCCGAATTTAGTGTAAAATTCGTTGACGCACTTTTTAAACAAAAATTGTTCAGAAAACCTCGGATTCAGCGCGTTCTTAAGGGATTTCGGTACGCTCTGACCGGTCCGAACCTCTAAAATCTGTCAATTAACTTTACACGCTTCTAATCGAGGTTTCGTAACTACTTGTAGTGGCTCTAAAAATTTTTGTGGCGCGTTTTTTGCTCCGGAGATAATAAAACGTTCATTTCTTTAAGGATAATATAATGAGTAATGGCTTTTTGAAGGTAGCGACGGTTCGGTTCATTGCCCTGACGGCGTTATTCACAACACAATGTGCGCTAGCGATTACCAACAGCGCCACGCTCGATTTTACCTTCATGCTCGGTTTTTCGTCGGCGACTTCAGATGGCGGTTTGCCCGGTGACGAAACCGATAATATCGAGATCGAGATACCGGACGGTTTCAATAATAGCGTTTTCGATGCCCCCCGTAACGGCCCTACTAGTTACGACGTAAGCCATACCCTGGGTCTGGGCGGTCCATCACTAGAAGATTTCGATGCAGTTGCGGCAGCGCTTGACCCGAATTATCTTCCCGGCGATCAACCGCCACTTTATTTTGATCCGTTTAGAACACCCGCCTCTGGACCAAATGTAGTTGTTCAAGGAACTGCGAATGCCACAGCCGCTAGTCCGGCGGCAAATCCGGCGCTCAATACCACTATATTGGGTGATGAAAGTACGTTTCTATATGGTTACTATCAAGGGTCACAAACTGGTGCGATCACACTAGCTTTTGATATTGATATGGCCTGGAGCATGTTGCTCGAGAATAACGCTTCCCACGATGGACGCACCAGCGCCCGCATCTCCGTCGAACTAAATCTGCGCAATGATTCAGGCGAGCTTGTGGATTCTTATCGCGTAACATCTTGTACGGTCTGTGGTGGAGAGCCGCCGAGTCTCGGCAATACGCAAATGAATCAAACCGTAATGTTTAACCAAGACACCTCTGGCGTCGGCGGTCCGATAAATGTCGGCCCAATTGAATTAGTGCATCCGACGCTAGGCGACGACGGCTACTTTGAATTCGAAATCGCTACCGAGTGGAGCAGCTCGGCGATCATAGAGCCTGTGCCGATTCCGGCGCCCTTCTGGCGATTTGGTTCGGGGTTGCTCTTATTGTTTCGCCCACAAAAGCGTAACTAGATTCGGAATCAGTTTATTTAATTACAATCCGCATCGTTTATCGAACGTTGGCGATTGCTTATTAAGCTAACTGGCACCGGAAATTAATTAAACCCGCGAAATCGGGGGACACAATACCTATTTTCATTAAGCTAAATACAGAGCGCTGGCCAAAAGGAAGAAATAGGTATTGTGTCCCCCGATTTCGCGGGTTTAATTAATTTCCGGGGCCAGTTAGCTTAATAAGCAATCGCCAACGTTCGATAAAC
>JBCCFA010000239.1:0-7147 GCA_039029975.1 Pseudomonadota bacterium | reverse complement strand
TCGACGCGACATAGGGCGACAACTTGGGCGTACCTTTCAGGCCGGCCAAGGAAGACGTGCAGATAATACTGCCACCGCCGGATTTAAGCATTTCCGGGATAACGTACTTCAATCCTAACCATGCGCCGCGCACATTAACTGCCATCACGCGATCAAATGATTCGGTAGCGTAATCAGCGGTGACATCAACATCCCCCTCAATTCCGGCGTTATTAAAGAACACGTCGATTTGCCCGAAGCGCTTAACCGCAGCCTGTATGTAATTTTTCACGTCCTCCTCGCTGGTCACATCCGCGACTCGCGAGCAAGCGACATCATCGCCGAGTTCTGCCACCGCCTGATCCAGCGCTTCGCCTTGAATGTCTACTAAGTAAACCTTAGCCCCTTCAGAAACGAACAGGCGGGCCGTCGCCAGGCCAATGCCCGCAGCCCCACCGGTAATTAATGCAATTTTGTTTTCTAATCTCATGGTCGAATCATCCAAGTTTACGATCTGGCTCGAGTACTGGTTGGGTCATACATTGGCGATAAAGACGCCTTGGCTGTATAGCGACGGTTGGCTTGCTCGATGATGAATTCACTGGCCTCTATGGCTGCCTTGCCAATCGCTGCGCCATTCTCAGTGCTTATATAACCAAGCGCGACGCAGCCGCCTAAGGTGTGTCCGTAGCCAGATGAAGTCGTGTAGCTTACTCGCTCGCCGTCGCGCAAGATTGGTTCGTTATGTGTAAGAACCGGCTCGGGATCATCAAGTAAAAACTGTACTAAGCGACGGCTCTTTGGTTGGTCTAATAAGTTTTGGATCGCTTCTTTGCCGATGAAGCCTCCTGCTTTATCAAAATCACAAGTAAACGCTAAACCCGCATCTATTGGGTTATCGAGCGGACCAATATCGTGCGCCCATTCTCGATAAGCTTTTTCGACCCGTAAGGAGTTTAATGTGTGGTAACCGCAATGACGCAATCCAAATTCTGCCCCCACCTCAACTAAACGATCGTAAACTGGCAGCGTCATTTCTGTGGGAATGTATAGCTCCCACCCCAACTCACCGGTATAAGAGATGCGCATCGCATAAGCATGCTGATAACCGATTTCTATTTCTCGAATCGTCCCAAATGGAAATCCTTTGGTTGTGAAATCGTCGTTTGACAGGGACTGTAACAAGCCGCGTGAATTAGGCCCCTGTAAGTTCAACATCGCGTACGCGGCGGTGATATTTGTTGTGATACAAAATTCGTTGGCGGCAACATTTTCGAGAATCCAGGCGTTGACGTGAGTTTCGGTAAACGCCGGGGCGACGACTAAGTATTTTTCTTCGCCCAAACGAGAAACCGTTAGGTCGGCCTCGATTCCACCATTCTTATTTAGAAACTGCGTGTAGATCGCTGCACCAATTGGCACCGACATATTGGAGGTCGCCACCCTATTCATCACTTTTTCTGCATCGCGACCCTGCACGAGTATTTTAGAAAACGATGACTGTTCGAACATGCCCACCGCTTCTCTTACCGCGTTATGTTCAGCCGCATTGTTGTGGAACCAGTTTTGACGATGGAAGTCGTACTTATACTCCGCCGGTTGACCGGGATCAGCATACCAGTTCGGCCGTTCCCAGCCGGCAGATTCGCCAAAACACGCGCCCGCCGCTTGCAATCGATCGTAAAGAATCGATTTTTTGACGTTGCGCGCCGTTTCCCACTGCCGGTTCGGCCAATGCATCTGATACGCGATGCCTAGGGACTCTACCGTTCGGTCAACGACATAATTTTTATTATTGTGAAAATGGTGAACGCGCCGGATATCAACGTCCCAAATATCCATCGGTTGCACGCCGTCAGTGATCCAGTCAGCCATGACCTTACCGGCACCACCACCAGACAGAATGCCAAGCGAATTGAAACCGCAAGCGACGAAGAGGTTTTTCACATACGGGGCACGGCCCATTAGATAATTGTGATCGGGCGTGAAAGACTCGGGTCCGCAAAAGAATTGACGAATCCCTGAATCGAGCAAAATTGGCAGACGTTCCATGCCAATTTCAAGATAAGGCTCCATGCGATCCCAGTCCGGTTGAATTTCGTCAAAACAAAAAGACTCTGGGATACCGCCGACGGCCCAGGGTGCGGCTTTCGGTTCAAAAAACCCTAACATTATCTTGCCGGCTTCTTCCCGGGCGTAAGCCGCACGCCCCGGATCACGAAGGATAGGTAGCATATTGTGCACACCTTCGATCGGCTCCGAGATTAGGTAGTAATGTTCGGCAGCTTGTAACGGAATATCGATGCCCGTTAGCTTGCCGAGTTCGCGACCCCACATCCCCGGGGAAAACACCACGACGTCGGCACGGATGTCACCTTGCTCAGTTGTAACACCCACGGCTGTGTCATTTTCTTTGATTAAACCGGTAACCAGGATGTCTTCTAGGATTTTCACGCCTTGTTGGCGCGCACCCTTAGCAAGTGCCTGCCCAACGTCTGCCGGGTTAACACGGCCATCTTCAGGAAAATAGAATCCACCGACCAAGTCATCTACATAGGCGAGTGGCCACATGTCTTGTATCTCTTTTGGTGTGACCTCGTGGTTTTCGATACCGAACGTTCGGGCCAGTGCCGTGCCCCGACGCATTTCTTCAGCTTTCGCTTCGTCCATGGCCAGCTGAATTGAACCGCACTTTATAAAGCCAGTCGCTTGACCGGTTTCCGCTTCTAGGTCTTCGTAAAGCTTCAGGGAATATTTCGCGAGCTTTGTTTGTGCCTCGGTGTCTCGCAGCGTGGTAATTAAGCCTGCCGCGTGCCAGGTAGTGCCGGAGGTGATCTTTTTTCGTTCTAACAAGACAACGTTGGTCCATCCTCGTTTCGCGAGATGGTACGCGATCGAACAACCGATAACGCCGCCACCCACGACAACGACCTGACAATGACTAGGCAAACTCATGTAAGCAATGGCCCATAGTGCGATAATATACGATAGCCTTTACTCGCCGCCGACGATGAACGTTGCATCCATGGCTTCAAGGCGCGTCGGGATCAAAGCCTGGTATTCCGCCGACGCATACCAGTCTTCCGCGGCTTGTTTAGAAGGAAATTTCAGCACCACCAGCACTTTGTGCTCAGAGTTGCCTGCTAACACCGTTGCGGGGCCTCGGCACACAAACTCACCGCCATGCTTGGCGACGGTTTCTCCTGCAGCCGCTCCGTATTCCTGCATTTTATCCGCATCTTTCGGCGTAGCGTGTACGACAATGTATCCACTCATTTTTTACTTATCTCCATAGTTAATGGCTTTTAGGCGCCCTTAATAGAGGGAGTAGTATAAAGTCAGTTACATCGGAACCGAAGCGGCCTAATTGTTGGGGCAAGCGTTATTCGTTCTAGAGAGCTAACTGCCGCTGCAAGGCGCCTTCGTGCTCAAGCAACCATTTTTTCCGTTCGAGACCGCCACCGTAACCGGTGAGCGTGCCATTGGCGCCTATGACTCGATGACAGGGCACGACGATAGCAATGGGGTTAGAGCCGTTCGCCAAACCCACCGCGCGCGAGGCACTAGGTTTGCCGATAGATTTCGCTAGCTGACCGTAAGACCAAGTTTCGCCTGCCGGGATTTTCCGCAAATGTCGCCACACGACTTTTTGAAAGTCGCTGCCCTCGTTCGCGACTGGAATCTCATCGATCGCGGACAAATCACCAGCAAAATAGGCGCGCATTTTAGAACTGATGCCGGCCATGTCTTTTTTAGTATTTAGGGCGACGTCTCCGTAGTATCGCTCGAGCAGTGTTTGCATCCGCTCTTCATAGTCTTCGAAATCTAATGCCACCAGCTTACTTCCATCGGAAATAATCCGAACTTCACCAATTGGCGAAGCAATCTTGTCTATGAATAAATCCATCCTCTTATCCTCTCATCATAATACTGGGCGTTAATTTGCTAGAGACAACCAAAGATACATCGTGGCGTAAGCCCTAAACGGCCGCCATTTTTCTGCTTCGGCAAGAATGTCTTTTCTACGAGTGAGTTTTAGCGCTTTTTTAACACCCAGATCGCCACTCGGGAATGCGTCTGGCCAATCGAGCGCCCGCATTGCCACGTAATCGGCTGTCCATTCCCCAATACCCGGAATTTCAATTAACTTTGATGCTATGCGCTCTGGATCGGCGCCGGGCATTAGCGTGAGTTGTCCTTCAGCACTTAATCGGGCTGCCGTTTTGATAGTCTCGGCGCGTTTGCGCGGCAAACCCAACGCGCTTATTTTCTCAATTGAAGCGCCCGCGATCCGCTCCGCCATTGGTGTGGTGTAGGACAAGTAAGGTGAAGGTGTCTCTATTTTTTGCCCAAACGCAGCGGCACAACGCCCCGCTAATGTCGTTGCCGCTTTGACGCTGATTTGCTGGCCCAGGATTGCCCGTAATAGCAATTCGAAACCATCAAAAGCACCAGGCAAACGCATACCACTATATTTTTTTACTGTCGGATTAAGGCGCCTATCAGCCCGCAACAGCGCCTCTATTTCCCGAGTGTTCGCGCGAGTGTCAAACAAAGTTTTGACCTTCGCTAGGAGTTCGAGCGTCACCGGAACTAAGTCGTCGCTAATTGTCACGTTGATTGCGGAACGGTTCTTTAGGGTGATGGGTTCCACGCTTAGCCAACCGCAATGATTCCCAATTCTAACGGTCCGTTGGTAACGGCCAGACTCAAAGTGCTCAACACCAGCAATGGCTCTCGCGCTTAAGAATCGCTCAAGACATTGCCAATTTAGTGGCGGGCGATAGTCAATTCGTAAAGTATGCGCTTCGTTTAACTGGTTTGCTGCGCCGTCGCGCCCGGGTAAACACTTTCGAAACACCCGAGGCGCCATTCGATAGCGTTTTTGAAACACATGATTAAACTGGCGTAGGCTCGAAAAACCCGCGCTATAAGCAATGTCTGTAATATTCAGCGACGTTTCCGTGAGTAATTGCTTAGCCTGCAGTAATCGGCACGTTTGCGCCAATTCCAATGGCGAGACACCAAAAGAAACATCAAACGCTTTACGCAAATAGCGACTACTAACCCCAAATTCCGCAGCCAACGACTCAACGCTTTGCTCATTTAAAGCGCCTTCTTCTATGCGGCGCATTGCCTGGCTAGCTAACTTAGCGGTTGAATCAATTTCCGCACTAGCTAGCTCTTGGCCGGGTGCGAGTTCAGGCCGGCATACCAAACACGGTCGATAGCCATGTTTTTCCGCCATCGCCGGTAGCGAGTAGAAGTCACAGTTTTCAATTTTTGGCGTTTTTGCGCGGCAAATAGGACGGCAATATATTTTGGTCGATTTAACGGCAACATAAATCCTGCCGTCGAAGCGAACATCTTTTGCACAAAGCGCTTGATAAAGCGACTTTTTATCCAGCTTATCTAATTCCATGAACCAACTACCGGCGTATCAGAGAATACTATTTTCGCCCAGTGGAAGGGTGAAAACTAGCCATTTTCGGAACTCCATTTACTGTTATGCGATAGCAGAATTGCACCAGTTTTGCTCACATGCACGGAACTGTCGCAAGGTAAAAAAACTTTATTGCAATAGGGTATAAGACCCGTAAACTGGCAAAAAAGTGCAAGAGATATATCGTGCCCGCAAGTGACCACTGGTCCCCGTACAACGCTGCCTCTACTTTTGACGAATTGCTTGAAGCAAACGGGAGGCCGCGCGCGGAGGCGCGTAAACTTATTAAATATCTCGACCGTCTGCCTACCACCGAACTAAAAAACAAAAGCAAAGCAGCCGACTTATCGATCCTCGAAATGGGTATTTCGTTCACGATATATTCTGAGGCAGGAAATATCGATCGCGCCTGGCCATTCGACATCATCCCGCGCGTAATATCGAACAAACAATGGCGGCGAGTTAGTGCTGGATTGATTCAACGATCAAAGGCACTAAACTGCTTCATCAACGATATCTACAATAATCAAAAAATTCTTGCCGAAAAAATTATTCCTGAGGAGGTGATTCTCCAATCCGGAAACTATTTGAAGCCGTGTCAAGGCGTAAAACCCGCCTTTGGCGCGTGGGCGCATATCGCTGGCCTTGATTTAGTTCGCGACGATACCGGTAAGTTTTTCGTACTGGAAGACAACCTTCGGATACCGTCGGGCGTTTCTTACATGATTGAAAATCGCGAAATCAGTAAACGCGTACTCCCAGATTTGTTTAAGCATCACAATATTTTGCCCGTAGATAACTATCCTCTGGCCTTGTTCAATACCTTAGCCTCCATCTCGCCGAGGCGACGCAAAAGACCGAGTATCGTAGTACTAACTCCGGGTATCTACAATTCCGCTTACTTCGAACATGCGTATCTAGCGCAAGCAATGGGAGCCGAGCTAGTAGAAGGTAACGATTTATTCGTTGACGAAAATAACTTTGTCTTTATGCGAACAGTGGAAGGACCGAAACAAGTCGACGTGATTTATAGACGAGTTGACGAAGAATTTTTGGATCCAGAAGTTTTTAATCCGAAATCAGCATTGGGCGTTCCCGGTCTTATAAGAGCCTGGCGAGCGGGCAACGTCGCAATAGCGAACGCGCCTGGAAGCGGCGTCGCGGACGACAAGGTTGTCTACGCCTACGTCGAAAAAATGGTGATGTTCTATTTAAATGAAAAACCTATTTTGAACAACGTTAAGACATATATCTGCGCGGACGAAAAAGATCGGGAATTTGTCTTAGAGAATATTCATGCTTTGGTTGTTAAACCGGCAAATGCCTCAGGTGGTTACGGCATTATGATTGGTCCTCACGCCGACGAAAAATCTCACGCGAAATACCGAAAACTTATTGAAAAAACGCCCCGTAACTACATAGCACAACCCACCTTAAAGTTATCGACCGCCCCCACCTTCTGCGAAGAATCTATTCAACCCCGACACCTTGATCTGCGTCCTTTTGTCCTTCACGGGAAAAACGTGTGGTGCACTGCCGGTGGCCTCACTCGAGTCGCGATGAAATCTGGTTCGCTTGTCGTTAATTCCTCTCAAGGCGGTGGCAGCAAAGACACCTGGATAGTCAAGTGAACCCTCCATGCTGTCACGAGTAGCAGAAAAAATTTACTGGATGTCTCGGTATTTAGAACGCGCCGAGGACACTGCCAGGTTAATTAACGCATTC
>JBCCFA010000238.1:0-7167 GCA_039029975.1 Pseudomonadota bacterium | reverse complement strand
TGCGCATGCAACGAAAACAACATGGCTACGTTTTGTTCCATGCAAAACACCTCTAAAGAAATAGCAGGACTTTTTTAACGGCGCATGGCCTACTGATTCCATCAATACTAGTACGTCTTGCTGCAAATATTATTTCGATCAATCTTCTCGATCTCGGTTTCCTAAAGGTCCTTGTGAAACCTTTATTAGGAGTGTAAAAACTCGAGGAAGACAAGAATAACTCTCACGCAATCATATCGACAAGACTAGTTGCTCCATCACAATTGAGCGTGATGCGAAAACCGGCAAACTATTATGGGAATACGATCCCGAATCAATCAAAAATGCCGGCGATCGACTGCGAGTAATGTGGGATCAAAACAAAGGTCCTGCAATTTGGGAAGACAAACTCATTATTTCAACGATCGATGGTCGGCTAATCGGCTTGAACAGACACACCGGCGAGAAAGTGTGGGAAACACTCACCATTGATCCACGGCGCGGTTACTACATCACCGGCGCGCCGAAGGTTTTTAAAGGCAAAGTGCTAATAGGCAACGGGGGCACGGAAATCAGTGCGGCACGCGGTTATGTTACGGCCTACGATGCAGATACTGGTGAGCAAGCGTGGCGCTTTTGGATTGTCCCGGGAAATCCCGCCGATGGCTTTGAAAACGAAGCCATGGAAATGGCCGCGAAAACTTGGACCGGCGAATGGTGGAAGCATGGCGGTGGTGGCAACGCGTGGCACGGGTTTACCTATGATCCAGAATTCGACACTTTATACGTTGGTACCGGTAACGGTTCACCCTGGAATCAAAAAATACGCTCGCCGGGCGGAGGCGACAACTTATTTTTGTGCTCCATCGTCGCGCTAAATCCGGATACCGGCGAATATAAATGGCACTACCAAACTGTGCCCGGCGAGACTTGGGATTACAACTCCAACATGGACATTGTGCTCGCTGATCTAAAGTATGGCGAACAAACCATAAAAGCCTTACTTCATGCCCCGAAAAACGGATTCTTTTATGTCATTAATCGCGCTAACGGCGAATTGTTATCGGCGGAGAAAATAGCCAAGGTCACTTGGGCTTCACATGTTGATTTGAAGAGTGGACGGCCTGTGGAAATTGCTGGTGCGCGTTATGAAGATGGCGAAGAACTGGTTTGGCCAAGTCCGATTGGTGCGCATAACTGGCATGCCATGTCATATAACCCGCAGACGGGATTGACCTACATTCCCACATTGGAAATGCCGGGTATGTGGGTGGACAAAGGGGTTGATTTTATTACTTGGCGCTCGCCCGATTTGTTTGTAGATACTGGCACCGAATTTGGTACTGACAGCGTACCGAAAAACGTTGGCGATTCAGCGCTTATCGCTTGGGATCCCTTGAAAGGTAAAAAAGTCTGGCAGCGTGAACTACCGCGCGCGTGGAATCCGGGCACGATGACAACAGCTGGTAATCTCGTCTTTCAGGGTCGGGCGGACGGTGTGTTCGTTGCTTATGATGCAACCACAGGTGAAACGCTTTGGGAAATTAATCTCGGATTGGGAATCTCTTCGCCGCCAGTCACCTATACGGTGGATGGCACACAATACGTCTCGTTACTCGTTGGATGGGGCGGGGTAGGTTTAATCTTGGGCGAGCAAGCAGAACAACACGGTTGGAAATACGGTGTTCATCCGCGCCGACTTTATACATTTGCCTTAAATGCAAAAGTTGAGGTGCCGGCTTTCCCACCACCCACTTACGCCGAACCGCTGGATCCCAGAGATTTTGTGATCGACGAAGAGCTTGCAACCTACGGCGGCGCGGTTTACGCAAAAGCATGTTTTATGTGTCACGGCGGCGGCGCGGTCGCTGGCGGTATGACACCAGATTTACGCGAATCGCCTTTGGTTCTGTCAAAAGATGCATTTCGCGCCGTGGTTAGTGATGGCGCGAAACAGTCGCTGGGTATGCCGCGATTTCCGCGGTTAGAAAATCGTGAACTCGATGGTTTAACGCACTACATTCGCAAAATGGCGCGGCGCGCGACCGTTAATGCGCAGGCTAGTAATTAAGAATAAGGCGGATGCACTGAAAAAAATTGCTTGTGTATAGATACGATAATCTGCGGAGTTTGTACCTGCGAATCGTATTCAAAAAGAAATTAGGGAAAAACTCTTTGAACTTGAGCGAGAAACGAACCGTCGCTGGCGGATCGGAGATTTGGATTGGATTGATGAAAAAACATCATTTCACCGCCTATAGCTAAATACAGCGCGGGTATGCCACCACTGGATGGTGTTGGTTATTCACAATGGATGCGGGAGATGGTCAAAGTTGGAAGCATGAACTTCAGCTTTTAGCCGAATTAAGTTGTTGTCAGCGAGTCTAGCAAAATGGCTTATGTGCTGGGCGAAACTAAATTGGAGGAAGAGGGCAAGCCCATACGTATTGGCAAGTTCGTTTCAATCTGGACCAAGACCAGTGATGATTGGCGATGCGCCGTCTAGGCAAATAATTTCAATGACGCGTAGATTCTTAGAAAAGGGATTAGCTGGGCTCCTCTCGTCTTATGCGGTGAGATGAGGGCCACTGCGTCGCAGAATTCTCTCAAACGAAGAAGCGGCCGTTGCCACAAAGCTATCGACATGCAGGTCTATCATAAAATCCGTGTCTTCGGATGATGGCATCTCGAATACATGGCGCCTAATGATTGCGTATATCACCGTTGCGTGAAGGCCGAATACGAAATCTTCCTCAAGCACATCAATTTCGCGCTCGGACGGCGAGGTAGCTCTAACGAATGCCGAAATTCAGCAACAATGGGTTGAATGAGCCGGCTACGAATCCGATCCATATAACGCGTACTGATATTCTCGCCCCTAAGGGCGGAATATAGGGATATCCGAATCACTTCATAGCGATTGATGCTGTGATTGTAATCGCGATAAAAATCCTTCAATCGATCAGCCAAGGCGCGCGATCTATCGGCAAGCGTACCTTCCCAACTATCGTTCCATCGATTAATGAAAACCACATCGTAAATTCGATCGATTAGTGAACTCTTTGATGGAAAGTAACGGTAAATTAAAGACTGGCTAATGCCTAGATGGTCGGCGAGATCACGGGTGGCGCGGTCAAAACCAAACTCGGCGAAATAGGCGATAGCACCTTCAAGAATAAAATGCTGGCGCTCCGCGGGGGATAATCGCCGCCGAGTATTGGGCGTCACTTCCTTAGGATTTGCTTGGGATGCCAATTGCTTCCAACGTCAATTTAGTGGGCGGCCACCGTCAATGGGTATTATTGCCCCGGTCGTAAACGTAAGTCCACTAGCCAAGGCGTGAACTGCCTCAGCCACGTCTTCCGGCCGGGCGATTCTGCCCAAGGGTGTGCGATCAATTTGTTCTTGCAGATAAGCTGGATCTGCGCGCTGCGCGTATTCGCCATCAACCCATCCCGGCGATACAGAGACCACGCGAATTTCGGGGGAAAGGGCACGCGCAAGCGACATGGTCATCGAATCTAAGGCGGCTTTGGAAGCGCAATAGGCAATGTTGCTGCCGACCGCAGTTCGCGCAGCGATTGAAGATATGTTGGCGATGAGCCCACCATCACCCGCCTTTAATAACGCGCGAAAAGCTCTAACGCATGCCAAGGCCCCACGCCAATTCGTGCGGAAAATGTCATCAATCAACTGATCGTCTAAGCCATTGAGATCATCATGAGGAACAATGCGCGTAATGCCCGCATTGTTGACCAAAATATCTAATCGACCGTAGCGCTGTTCAATCGTTTGCGCCAAGTCAGCGAGCGCGTCGCTATCGGTAACCGAGGCTTGGACCACAAGGTGATCGTTTTCCGCCAGCGAGTTCATGACGGCTTCTGCTTTTTGCGCATTCTGATTATAGGTAATGACCAATTTTGCGCCCGACTCCGCGAGGCGACGCGCAATAGCGCTGCCTATTCCGCCACCACCGCCAGTGACGAGTGCGACAGACTTGGTAAGAGATTGTTGACCAGATTTTTCTTCCATGAACTTTCCTTATTCTAGCCGCTGGGTATCACCGACATCGCCGATCCAGCCAGTTACATGTGTGACCGCAGCCATCACTACCTCATGAATCGGGAGTGCCGCGAACGCATTCGCGACATGATGGACGGTTGGCATATCTTCCCAAAGCGCTTCGCGAAATGAGACCTGCCCTTGCCCCCAACGGCGTTCGTCTATAGTCATATTTGTGTGAGCATCGGGGTCGAGCGGATCAGGCGACATGGTGGCGTATTCGCAATCCGGTCCGGCATCTAAGGGCGTGCCTGGTATATATTTGTATTGAACCCAGCCATCAGTTTGCACAAACTCTCGCGCTGGTTTTTCGTTGCCAAGATCTGTTACTCGCACGTTGAGGAATTCGTAACCATCCCACGAGAGGCGGCAAGTCCACACATCTTCCAACACCGTGGGTTTGGGAATTTCGCAGTAGATCTTTGGATGTCCTAATTCATCGCGGCCGGTAATGATCGGGTCGGCAAAATTTTCGAATAACACCGCAGCAAACCGTCCAGTCACTGTGTCTTTGTTGCCTTTAAACACGGTTGGCCACGACAACAAGCAAATATTGTATCCACGACCGGCCAACCACTGAATTTCATCCATGTAGGCAAAGTCTATGGAGACAATGGGGTCACCTGCCAATTCGAATCCAGGCGGGCACATTGCTTCTAAGGCAGCCGCGTCGGTAAGAAAGCGTAGTGTCACCGCAGTCGTAATAGGGTACTTGGTATGATCGATCGAGATTCGAGAGGGCACGTTGCGCGGCCCTGGCGATGGCCCAAAATGGGTCGGCATACGGTAGCGTGATTTCGGATCTAGGGTGTAAGACATAGCGGTGTTCCTTGCAATCTGAAAGATAGTATCGGGGTCATTGGCTTAAGCGTCGTACGCGAATATCGGCCTGCTCTTTATGGCCCGAAAAGTGCTCAATCTCACATAGGCGCGAACAGTATTCGCCAATGTGCACCGAGGCCTCATCGGTAAGCACCCGCTGATAAGTGTGGGTTTTGATAAATTTGCCCACCCAAAGTCCACCCGTGTAGCGACCCGCACCGCGGGTTGGCAGGGTATGGTTTGTGCCGATGACTTTATCCCCATAGGAAACGTTAGTGCGTGGACCAAGAAACAATGCGCCGTAGCAAGTCATGCGATCCAGAAACCAATCTGGATCTTGTGTCATCACTTGCACATGTTCGGAACAAACACGCTCGGCTTCGGAGAGCATTTCGTCGTCGTTATCGCACAATATGATCTCGCCATAATCTTGCCACGCGACGCTTGCTGTCTCGGCTGTGTCAAGTCGCGATAACACCAAATCTATGGCGGCTGGTAACTCCTCAGCGATTTTTTTCGAGCTGGTAATGCAAACAGCAGGAGAGTTCGGGCCATGCTCCGCTTGACCTAACAGATCCACAGCGACGAGTTCCGCATCCACACTATCATCACAAATGACCAAAGTTTCCGTGGGGCCGGCGAGCAAGTCGATGCCAACGCGTCCAAATAATTGGCGTTTCGACTCCGCGACATAAGCATTGCCTGGGCCAACAATCATATCCACTGCGGCAATGCTTTCAGTGCCTAGCGCCATTGCCGCCACTGCCTGAACGCCACCAAGCACGTATATTTCATCGGCACCGGCAAACGCCATCGCCGCAATGGTGGCCGGTTCTGGCCGTCCATCGAACGGCGGGGTCGCAGCAATCACCCGCTTCACACCGGCGCATTTCGCTGTCAAAACACTCATGTGTGCGGAGGCGACCATCGGGTACTTGCCGCCTGGCACATAACAGCCCACCGAATTTACCGGGATATTTTTATGACCCAATACAACGCCGGGTAGCGTTTCTACTTCAACATCTTGCAGCGACAGTTTTTGCACTTGCGCAAAGCGCCGAATCTGCGCTTGGGCAAATTTAATGTCCGCGATAGTTTGCGCATCCAGCGCGTCGATGCACTGTTGAATTTCGTTGTCGCTTAGTCGAAATGATTTCGGCGCCCATTTGTCGAGCTGTTCCGAGTACCGACGAACAGCTTTGTCTCCTTCGCTATCAATATCCTCTATCATCGTCTCAACGGTAGCGCGAACTTTTCCGTCTATGTCGGCGCGCGTTGCCACCGCAAGACCTTCTTTTAATTTTTTTATCATGATGATTTGTTCCTTACTCGTGATAGGTTTCTTGAAATTCGCATCGTCTAACCCGCAAATCTTGGTTCGGGTACGCCAGTAATGCCGAGCCCGGTCACGCGAAACAAGGCGCCGGCGCTAAATTGTGGTTTCACATCCGCAGCAAAGTGCTCATGGGCCGCTGGATGGCTCACCCGTCCCATTGAAGTGACGTAGATTTCGTCGAGATTCTCGCCACCAAAGATTAGGCTGGTAATATTCTTCACCGGCATGCCAATTCGACGTTCTACTTCGCCGTTAGGATTATAACGGACAAGCTCACCGCCAATAACCTGCGCATTCCAGACACAACCTTCTGCATCAACGGTACTGCCATCGAAAAATCCTGCGTCTTGAGTACTACTTACAAAATCTCTGCGGTTGGAAACCGTGCCGTTCTCGAGATCATAATCGTATGCCCACATGATCTGTTGGAAAGTGTCGGCGAAATAAAACGTTTTGTCGTCGGGACTCCAGCATGGACCGTTAGAGCAAATTATCCCTTGGTCGATTTCGTGTACGCTGAGGTCGGGATCAAGACGCCATAGGCGGCAAAGATCTAATTCTTCTTGATCGTCCATACCGCCGGCAAAGAACCGACCTTTGCGATCGACCTTACCATCGTTTAAGCGACTCCGTGGTTGGTCTTCATCAATTCGCGCAACGAGTTCGAGCGACTCCGATTGAAAATCGAATAAATAAAAACCGTCGTCTAGCGCTAGCACAGCACCACCCCCTTTACATAGGGCCATAGCGCCGACATCGTGATCAATAAGCCAATTCTTGGTTTCCCCATTGCGTGGGTCATAGCGCCAGATTGATGGGTTGCCTACCCGACGGCCCGTGCCATCAACCCAATAAAGCACGCCTTCATCTACGTCCCAAATTGGTCCTTCGCCTAGGTGATTACAACACGGCACGACGCACTCGATACGATAAGTCATGATCAGTTTCCGATATTTCGACGACGCCTG
>JBCCFA010000237.1:0-7176 GCA_039029975.1 Pseudomonadota bacterium | reverse complement strand
TCGTCCTATCGGCTTCCATCACATCCGCCTGTATCGACGCCGGTAGCGCCATGTCCGCAGCCAGGGACATACCGCTGAGCGTACAAATCCAATAAAAGAGTTGTGGTGAAAAAAAACCGCTGCTTTTGGGCTCAAGAAGCAGCACGCTTGAGAACACAATGATGTTTAACAAGATGGCACTTTGCCATGCAGCCATTTTGCCGAGCTTTTTCGCGAGCGCTAACCACAGTGGCGCTGCGAGAACGCCGGCGCCAAAATAAAGAAACAGCAGCGCAAATAGTGACTTCTCGTCGAAGCCTAAATACTGCTGGACGACAATGGGAAATAGCACGGCTGGCAAGCCGTTGGCCAAGCTGTTTAGGAACCAACAAACGATGGTAAATCGAAAAGGGGCGTACGCGAGCAGGGCGCGCACATCGCGAAAATTGACAGTTTGTGCGTGCCTTTCAGGTTCGCCAGCGGAGGCATCCGGCACGCTTTTCAAAGTGTAAATAATTATCGGAACGCCAAGGCCAATGCTCAGGTAAGCCACCAGGGCGATTGGATTTAAATCGGTATCTAGCAACACAAGCGGCGCGCTTAGCGCTAATAACATGCCAGTTAACCCAAAAGCTTCGCGGGCGATAGTGAGACTTGAGCGGCCGTGCAAGGTTGTGGCAAGCAACGCGCCCCACGCGGTGTAAGGCACCATCATGAGGGTCCAACCGAGGAACAAAACACAGGAGAAAAGACCGAGATACAAACCACCAAGCCAATCGCTATCGAATGTAACAGGCGTGGCTAGCGCACATAGTCCAAGCGCAGCAATGATGGCGCCTACCGCTATCCACGGTTTGAATTTTAAGTGTTTAGCCTTTCGCCAAGGCCAAACTAAACGGTCAATCCCAATACCAACAAGGATATCGGTGAAAAAATCAAGAATTCTGGCGAGGCCAAGCGCGAGGCCGGTGATCGTGAAACCTAAACCCAGGTCTTGGGCATAGTAAGTGGGCAGTAGAATCGCAATGGGGATAACCGGAACTGCGGTAACTAGCCCGGGCAAACCATACCCGATAACTAAACGTCTTGGCATGCCGTCGGTCGACGGCGGGTTCATAAATCGTGTTCCAGCCGAATTTGTATCACATCTGTCGCGCCGTGGTCGAAGCCAACCTCGCAATAAGCTAAGTAGTAATGCCACATACGTTGGAAGCGCTCGTCGAAACCCAGCGCCACGATTTCGGGCCAGGCGGTATCAAAATTTTCGCGCCAGCGCCGCAAGGTTTCCGCATAATGGGGACCAAAACGAAAAGTATCTGTTACTCGCAAACCGGCTTGTTGCATAACTTCCGCTAAAGAGTTTTCACTCGGGAGCATGCCGCCAGGGAAAATGTAGCGCTGAATGAAATCAGCGGACTTCGAATACCGCTCAAACCGATCGCCGGAGATGGTGATAACCTGCAGGCAAGCAACGCCGTCCGGTTTCAATAATTCCTTTAACTTATTTGCATAGGTCGCCCAATACTGTTGGCCGACCGCTTCGAACATTTCGATAGACGCAATGCGATCATATTGGCCGGTTAGTTCTCGATAGTCCTTGAATAAAACCTCCGCACGTTCGCCTCCCTCAAGTTGCGACAAGCGCCGACTGGCATAGCGACACTGTTCTTTAGATATCGATACACCAGTCACGGAGGCGCCGGCGTTTTCCACGATATGCTCCATAAAGCCTCCCCATCCGCAACCAATTTCCAATATCTTGTGACGTTCGCTGATGTTTAGTGACTTGGCGATGTGCGCATATTTCATTCGTTGCGCTGTTTCAAGATCAGAGACAGGTTCGTCTGCGGAGTTAGGGAACACTGCGGAGGAGTACGTCATGCTGCTATCCAACCATTGTCCATAAAATTCATTCCCCAAGTCGTAGTGATAGGCAATATTCTTCTTTGCCTGTCGTTTCGAGTTGGCGTTTAGCAGGTGTTTTAGGCGAGCCAGCCACCTAATCCCAGAACGTTTTCTAACGGCGCCATTCAGTTTGTCTTCGTTTTCTAAGCCCAGACGAAGCAATGCCGTGAGATCTGGCGTAGACCATTCGCCGGCCAGGTAGCCTTCGGCAAAACCTAAATCGCCGTGTAAAAATAAGCGACGCAAGGCTTTCAAATCTTGAATATCGATACGCGCGACCGGCTTTGAGTTTAGAGGTCCCACAATTGTCATCTCTGAATTATCGGGCAAGCGAATTGTCAGGCTGCCTGTGTCAATGCCGGCGCGAATCCGCTCTAGTAAGCGTTTAACAAGTTGGGAAGACAAATTTGCGGTTGAGGGAAGAGCGAGTTTATTGTCCGTCAGCGTTGCAGGCTTCATGGATTATTCCATCGTTGATTTTTTTAACTTCGTTGTTATTGACTGGGCGCCATATTTGATTGCAGTTTGAGGACCTACGTGTCGAACGCCCGCGCCGTTTGTTTGGTCTGTAGGATTTACGTCAAGGTCTTGGTTTCGGTTCACCATAGGTACATGACTGACCAGTGGCAAACCCTTCCACCATAGTTTTATTGCCTCGAAATGAATACCTGCGATCACTTTGATCGCGGTGTGCGAGTGAGAAACGGCTAAGCGAGCTAAATTGCTACTGGAGAACGATAGTTTTTTGCCGGCGAAACTTGCTCTTAAAGCCAGCTCGTTGTTAACGTGATAATCGATTTTGAAATTCAGCTGCTCTTGTGGGTAACCCACATCAAACTGATAGTCACCGTCCATATTGAAAAAAGGCGAGACAAACATTTCTTTGTCGCAGGCGTGACGAATTCGTGAATTTTCTTCGTTGGCGGGCAACACATAATGAACGCGCTCTCCGAACGTGTTGTTCACTTCATAGATCATGGCACGAGTTTGCTCTCTTTCGTCGCGGCAATACACGAGCGAGATTGGATTGAATGCGTATCCCAAAATTCGAGGAATAGTGAGAATTTTGAAGGACCACTTAGTGGCGGCGATATCACGTGTGGCCAGTAACTCAGTGTATTGGGCTTTTAGTGAATCTGGTGACGAGTAGGTGCGGCCACCATAGGCATTTGCGCTGACTACACCATAGTCTTTTTCGCGAAACGCAAACCACGCGCGTTTGTTCCAGCCGAACCAGCGCGACACCGAATTCATTTGCGACGCCTCATCTAGATCTAGTAGTAAATAAAAGGCGCGATAGTTAAGCTGATGCTCGACGGGCGCGAAGCGTTTGTGAAAAACCTGGCCAAGGTATATCGCGGATTGCAACATAGAAACTAGGCCGCCATCTGTTGCCGAGCTTCATACTGACTTGGTAGACGAGGGTAGGAATCGGCTATTTCCCAATCTGGTTTACATGCGAATTGTTCTGCCACCCATAAGCCGGATTGGATCCCGTCTTCATGAAATCCATGGCCTAGATAGGCACCGCAATACCAACTACGATGTTGGCCTTGGATCGAAAGACTGTTTGCTTGTGCGCTTGCTGTGGCGCCATTGAAAATTGGATGCGTGTAATGAAAAGTGCCGTGAACTTTGTCGGCGTTGGGCACCACGCTCGGGTTCAAGGTTACGAAGATTTGGTGTTGGGTGGATAAATTTTGTAATCGATTCATCCAATAGCTCACGCATAACGGCCGTTTATCATCATTAAACGTTGATTCCCTTGCTTCATGCTGAATGTAATTCCAGCTAGACCAAGCTGCTTTACGTTTTGGCATTAGCGTTTGGTCTTCATGCAACACGGCTTCGTTTTGACTGTAATTAAACGCGCCGAGAATTTTCAGCTCATCTGAAGTAGGTTTTTCTAAAAGCTTTAGGGCTTCGTCTGCGTGACACGCAAAAACGACGTCATCATATTTTGCAGTATCTCCGGCAGCATCTGAAATGCTAACACCGTTCGCGCTTCTCGATACATTCACCACACGTTGCTGGATGATTCGTTCGAAACGCGTATCTGCGATTAACTTTTCAACATATACTCGGCTGCCGCCTTTCACCGTCTGCCATGGGGGGCGCTCGTGAAGTTGTAATAGGCCATGATTGGCGAAAAATCGAATGAACGCTGTCGCAGGATATTTCTCTATGTCGCTGCGCGAGGCGGACCAGATCGCACCGGCCATGGGCATTAAATGCTCTTCCATGAAATTTTTGCTGAAGCCCTGATGTTGAACGAGTTCCCCAATCGATTGCGTGCCCGCCGACTCAAGGTAAGTTGGGGCATTTTGATAAAAACGTTTTACCTCGCCAATCATTTGCCAAAAACGGGGGCGGAGTAAATTCGAGCGCTGCGCGAACAAGCCGTTCAGGTTCGAGCCCGCATATTCAAGGCGCCCACCCTGCATAGACACACCGAAAGACATACCCGTGCTCACCGTCTCGACGCCAAGCTGGTTAAATAAACTGACCAGATAGGGATAATTCGGCGGATTAAAGACGATGAAGCCGGTATCCACTGGCACAACATCGCCATCTAAGGCCAAATCGACCGTATTAGAGTGTCCGCCTAAATAGCTATTTTGTTCGTATAAGCTCACCCTATGGTGCCGCGATAGCGCCCAAGCGGCGGCCATACCGGAGATGCCGGCGCCGATGATAGCGAGATTTTTATCTTTATTTATCATGGGTTTATTGTTTTCCCGAGATCTTCATAAGGAATTAGTTTGCTGCCTTAAGCTACGCGAACTGATATCTGCCGGATCATGCAAAAATCAGTACGCGCTTGATCCATCCCGGTATGATCATCGTAACAGAGGAATGACCGCAAAATTAATGCGCTTTTCAGTAAACAAGCCCAGCAACACGCTGACCGCTATCGACGGAGGTTCGCCGACTGTGGTCCGAACCGACGGTGATAAAAATGCCGAGGAACGCGCGGCCGAAACAAATCTGCTGCTTCAACTGCAAAAGCGGAAGGAATCGGCAGTGTTCGACGAAATTTTCCGACGTTTCGCGCCGAAGCTGAAATCTTACTTAATCTCTCTGGGCAGCGCCCAAGATGCCGCGGAAGCGGTTGTGCAAGAAGTGATGGTGACAGTGTGGACGAAAGCGCATTTGTTTGATGCAAACAAGGCATCGGCTCGCACCTGGATGTTTACACTGGTTCGAAATCGCTACATTGATGTAAAACGCGCTGAAGCTCGTCAGGCCAAAGCCTACGACCAGTATGCTGATTCTGGTATCGAAACAGAGACATCAGGCGACACCCAGTTCAACCACGCGGCTGGTCAACAGATTTCGGTATTACTGGAAAAGCTGCCGAAGGAGCAGGCGGAAATATTGCTGATGGCTTATGTTGAAGGTAAATCGCATCGTGAAATAGCGGAGCAGTTGGGCGTACCGATTGGTACAACGAAATCGCGGGTCAGATTGGCGTTCCAGCGGCTAAGAAAGTTAATGGAGAATCCTGAATGAATCCTAGCCATCATCCTTCAGAGGCGTGGTTGCTTGATTTCACCCTAGGCAATTTAGCGCCTAGTTTTGAAACTGTTGTCAATGCGCATGTTAGTACCTGTCCAATATGCAGAGAAAAGGTTCGCTTAATGGAGTCACTTGGCGGTGAGTTGTTGGGGAGTTTCCCAAGCGCCCAAGTGACGCGGACAGTGGATCTTGAGGATTTGAGCGTTGTGTCGGAACAAATCAAGCGCGACCGCGATACGATGTCCCGTGCCGTTGATACCGTGGCCCCTGAATCTTTCGAGCATTTCGTTGAAACTTATTTGCATAGCTCGATCAATGCGCTGCGCTGGCGTTCAATAAGCAAAGGCCTGCAGATTTGCCAGTTATCTCATGAAGATGATACGCGTTTGTGGATGTTGAAAGCACAGCCGGGCACGGTGTTGCCTGAGCATTCGCACCCAGGTTCGGAGCTCACTATGGTGTTGAAAGGCGCTTATTTTTGCGGTTCTAAGATTTACCGGGCCGGCGACATTGAAGATGCGGATGAGGAAGACACTCATCGGCCGATGGTTACTCAAGACGGTGAATGCATTTGTCTGGCGGTGACCGAAGGGAACCTGCAGTTCAAGTCTTGGTTGCCGCGTTTTGTGCAACCAATAATCGGCATTTAGTCTGAACGAAGAAGATTTCTGCGGTGGTGTGGCGGCGCACCATTGTTGCGCTGCGTCAGACTAAAGATCATGTTGAAGAACGCAATATGCACTCAAAGCCTTGCCAATGTAAGGTCTGGTCCTAACCTTCGCCTGCATTGATTTCCCCCCGACGCCACGGTATGTTCTTAGCCTTCCGTTTGTGACCTGAGGGAAGGACATGAGTGTCGCCGTGCTTTTACCGGCCGAATTCGCTGACTTGGAACGCTTTGCCGAGCACTGGGTGCTGCCCAATGAATGCGAGCGAAATGCGTTTCGCGTGAAGCAATCCATAGAAGATTTGGACGATTACTACCAGACGGTTTTTCCGCGCATGGATGCCATCTGTGATTACATCGACCAATTCTCATTAGATTCAATGCCACCAGATGCCGCACGTCTTCTCCGGCTTGGGCAAATGCTAATGGAAGTGGTGCCATCTGCTGAGGTCTATCGTGCGCCCGATGTGCCGAATTCTTTCGAATTTGAGCGTTTCCACATTATTTCTCCGGACGATCCAATTACTATTATCGAAAACTAATGAGCGCAAGTTCTTACAAGAGAGATGTTATGAGTGCCACGAGCGATTTCACGCCAAGAACCGAAGCTTCGCAGGGCACTCTACTGGCTTCTTTAACATTTTGATGCCGCTGTCAGGTTATAAATAAGAGAAAAGAAAGTATGGGGACGAGGTTGCCAGAGAATAAAAATCTCAAAAATTTTGTGGATCAGTATATCTCATTGATGACAAATGTTCGAACTACTATGATTTCGGAATGTTCTCTAAATCGCATGGAACGTCACATATTTTCTCCAATTACGGGAGAATGTTTGCCTGGTAGTCAGTCAAAATCATGCAGTGACACGCAGGATTAAGTACAATGGAAACCAATAAATTCTTTTTAAATCGGTATCTTTGATTCTTGTGACGTTTCACGTGATTTGGAGTACACTGGAAATATTTAGTACTTCTAAATCAGGCCAAAGCTCTGAAATAGCTTTTGTTGAGAAGTGTATTATTTATTGAAATTGTGTTGAAACGACGCTCATTTTGCGTACCGTTTCAACAAAAATACACTTCTCCACAATAGCTATTTCTCAGTAT
>JBCCFA010000236.1:0-7206 GCA_039029975.1 Pseudomonadota bacterium | reverse complement strand
CATATCAAAGATCGGTAGCAAGATAGCAATTACGATTAGTAATACGATTGCGCCCATAATTAGAATTAAGGCGGGTTCTAGCAAGCCCAACAGAATTTTTAGAAAATTCTCCACTCGATATTCCAACGATTCGGCGCCCGTATCCAGCATTTCCACTAAATTACCCGAACTCTCTCCACTTACGACCAAATGAGGAATAATACTTGGTACGCTTGGGCTATCGCTCAATGCCTTACTCAAGGCCTCACCCTCTTTCACCCGTTCGAGTGTCAGATTAATTTCTTCGCGCAGTGGCAGTAGATACACCGATTTTGAAGCGATTAGTAAACTATCCAACATGTCGACGCTACTGCCGAGCATGATGGCGAGCATTCGTGTGAATCGACTCACGTCTGAATTGATCATTAGCTTGCCAAGCAGCGGCGTTCGCATAAGCAAACTGTGCCAAGCAAAACGAAACCCCGGCCGCCGCAATAGCAAGCGAAAGCCAATACCAGTGGTTAGTAAACCGGCGAGCACCCAAAGGCCATATTCGCGTGCAAAATCACTAATAGCGATTAAATACTGTGTAAGCGGTGGTAACTCTCGCTCCAGACTATCAAATACTTTGACGACTTCCGGCACAACGTAGGACAGTAATCCGCCAACGACAAGTAACGACGTTATCGTGAGTACGGCCGGATAGATCATCGCAATACGCGCGGATTTTTGAATTTTCTCGCGGGCTTCGACATGTTCGGCGAGTCGAGTGAGCACTAAAGGCAAATGTTGAGTTTGTTCACCGGCGCCAACGGTAGCGCGATAAACGTCCGGAAATACTTGCGGATATTCAGCCATGCCTTCAGCGAGAGAGCGACCTTCTAAGACTTTGCTGCGCACGCTAAGCACCACACGTTCGATCGCTTGGGAATCAGCTTGTCGTGCTAGTGCCGTTAACGCATCGTCAATTGGTAGACCTGATTTTAGTAGCGTGCCTAGAAGACGGGTCGTCAATGCGAGTTCATCAGCTGAGACTTTAGTACGGCGAAAACTCGCGCGTTTTTGCCCAGGTTTTTTGGTATTTTCGGCAACCTTTAGTGGTGTTAAAGATTGGTCGCGAAGTTGACGTCGGGCGTGACGCTCCGAGTCCGCTTCGATAACGCCGCGTTTTGTTTTACCTAAATCGTCAAGCGCGGAGTAATCAAAAGCAGGCATGAACTGGTACCGCTAGTGTGCGTTCACACAGATTGCATGACGCGCAGTAATTCTTCAGGCGTTGTGATACCCCTTAAGACCGCTTCCGTGCCGTTTTGCAAAATGCTGGCAGACGTTTCACGTGCATAGCTTTCGAGCTTAGTTTCGCTTGCGCCATCGTGTATTAATTCGCGCAAGGTATCGTCGAACGTGATCAATTCGTAAATGGCGGTTCGCCCGCGGAATCCCGTTTGGTGGCAGTTCGGACAGCCTACCGCTGCATAAACGGTGGTGTTTTTATCTTCGATGCCCAACCGTTCGGCCAAGTTGGCGTCCAGGGGTTTTTCAATTCGACACTCCGGACACAGCACTCTCACAAGCCGTTGCGCGAGCACGCCGACCATGCTAGAGGCGAGCAAAAATGGTTCTGCCCCCATATCCCTAAGGCGCGTAATTGCACCAACGGCGGAATTGGTGTGGAGCGTGGAAAACACCATATGGCCCGTTAAGCTTGCTTGAATCGCAATCTGCGCCGTTTCCAAATCGCGAATTTCCCCTACCATCACTACATCGGGATCCTGACGCAGGATCGCGCGCAGGCCGCGCGCAAAGCTCATATCAACTTTTGTATTCACCTGCGTTTGCGCAATGCCGTCAATGAAATACTCGATCGGATCTTCAACCGTCATGATGTTGCGTGATTTGTCATTAAGACGGGTGAGAGACGCATACAAGGTGGTTGTCTTACCTGAACCCGTGGGCCCGGTGACAAGAAAAATACCATGCGGTCTGTGAATGACATGGTCGAGCGTTTTGGTCGTCTCGGGATCCATGCCAATTTGTTCAAGTTCCAAACGGCCGGCTTGTTTGTCTAACAAGCGCAAGACCACCCGTTCCCCGTGACCAGACGGCATCGTCGATACGCGAACGTCGACAGGGCGATTGGCAACGCGTAAAGAAATTCGTCCGTCTTGAGGCAGTCGTTTCTCGGCGATGTCTAGCTTCGCCATGACTTTAATACGCGAGGCGATTAATGGACCAATCACCGCGGGCGGTTGCATGACCTCGCGCAGTACGCCATCAACCCGCAAACGAACCGCTAAAGTATCTTCAAACGGTTCAATATGAATATCAGACGCGTTCTCTCTGATTGCCTCAGCAAGGAGACCATTCAATAAGCGAATAATCGGCGCATCGTCGGCACTCTCAAGTAGGTCAGCGGGTTCATTCAGCTCCGCCGCCAGTTCATCGAGATCGATTTCGGCGCCGATATCCGCCATCATTTTCTCGGTGCCTTCGGAACCCCGTTCGTAAGATCGTTGTAGCTGCTTATCGAAATCAACTTCGCTAACTTCGGTTAGGTTAAGCGGGCAGCGCAAATGTCGTTGCAATTCGAGCACGGCGTGCGCACTGGTGTTGGCATGCAACAGGACTTTGGCTTTGCCATCTTCGACCTGTTCAACTAACACGCCGTGTCGCTTCGCGAAGCTGAAAGGCAGCATCATTCGATTAAACCATCTAAAGCCGGCAGCACGGGACCTTCTTCGCGCAAGAAGAAATGATCTTTTTCCTGAAGCTGCTGCTTTTCACGAATGTCGATGTAACGTTGTTGGGTGAGCGCTTTGCTGGTTTGTTGGTCGCGAATTATCGTCGGCCTTAAAAACACCATTAGGTTCGTTTTTGTAAAATCACTACGCGTGTTTTTGAAAAAATTACCTATCAGCGGAATGTCACCGATTAATGGAATTTTTTGTTCGTTTTCGCGCACGTCGTCTTCAATTAATCCACCTAACACAATGACTTCGCGGTCATCGACCAGCACAGTAGTTTTGATAGAGCGTTTGTTCGTAATCAAGTCCGCACCAGAGGTGTCGCTGTTTACACTCGAGACCTCTTGCTCAATTTCCAGCGTTAATGCATCGCCTTCGTTAATTTGCGGTTTTACTTTTAAAACGATACCCACGTCCTGTCTCTCGATCGTTTGAAAAGGGTTATCCGGGGTCGTCGCATCATTCGTGAATTGACCGGTAATAAACGGCACGTTTTGACCCACGACAATCTCAGCTTCGGCATTATCCAACGTCATCAAGGTTGGCGTTGATAACACGTTGGTTGATTGATCGCCGGCTAGCGCGCGAATTAATGTGCGTAAATCGCCGCTTGTTAAATAACCTAGTGTTAAGCCCGGTAAGAACCCAGGACCGTCGGTGAGGTCGAACGGACTGTCGATAGCACCTGAGGCGTTGCCTTGAAATAACGTACCGCCCACCACGCCTGTGTCCGGTAAGTTAGTTTTCCACTGAACACCTAGTTCGTCTGCTTTGATGGTGGAAACTTCGGCCACAATACCTTCCACAAGGACTTGCGCGCGGCGAATGTCTAAACCAGCGATCACTTTTTTGATCTTCAGCATTAAAGAAGGTTCGGCTTGCACGATGAGCGCGTTGGTGGCTTCATCCGCCTGCACCTGAAAATTATTCACGCCCGTGCCGCGGCGCACTGGGGCTGGCGCTGCTTGTTGTTGACCACGGTTGCGTGGCTGCGCTCGCGTTGCCCCACCTTGTTGTGCTTGCTGACCGATAGATTGCAGCACCGGCAAAATATCAGCGGCGTTCGCATAACGCAGATAAATGACTTCGATCAGTTCACCTTCTGTGGTGCCTGGCACATCCAGCTGCAATATCAGTTCACGCAAACGGATGCGGGTGGCCGTAGGGCCGCCAAGTAAAATTGAATTGGTGCGCGTATCCGCGATCAGAATTAGCTTGGATGGCCCCGGCTGGCCTTCTTTCGCCGCCGCGCTTTGTAGCGTTGCCACCATCGTGTCGGCTGAAGCGTGTTGTAAGGTAATTATTTCAATTTCGTCGGTATTATCCCGATCAAGTTGGCGAATAATGCGCGAAATGCGGTCGACATTAGTGGCGGTATCGGCAATAACCAGCGCGTTACTAGACGCCGTGGCCGCGAGGTGGGCTTCTTGCGGTAACAACGGACGGAGAATGGGTACAAGCTCCGCCGGGTTAATAAAACGAATCGGCACGACAGCGGTAACGATATTCTCGTTCAAATTTGCCGCTCGGGTGACCACGGCCCCGGTCCCCTCGGTACGTGCACCGACCTCCGGCACGATTTTGGTTACCTCCCCGGAATCGATAGCTGAAAATCCATGCACCTTTAGGACCGATAGAAACACGTCGTATATTGCGTCTGGGCTAGTTGGTGCGGCTGATATCACGGTGACCTGACCCTTAACTCGAGGATCCACCACGAAATTACGACCGGTAATTTCAGAAATAGCGCTAATGAACGCTTGTATATCGGTGTTCTTTAAATTTAGCGTAATTGATTTACCGCCCGATTCGCTGTCAGCCACTTCAACGCCAGGGGAGATGGTTTTCTGCGCAAAGGTGGCCTGAGCGAGCGATAAGCAGCAAAGAAATATTAGGCTAGCGAATGGTCGTAATTTATCGCAGGAAAAAAAATCACGCTTCTGGGTCGTCTTCGTCATCATTTATAGGTATTCGTTGTTGATTGGGCAAAGCACGTCGCGTGGGCTTGGGCGCACGGGCACGGACGGTACGATTAGTATTTCTGGACGCAGTCGAACTTTCGGGCAGGCTCAGGGCTTCGAACTTTCCATCGCGTTCTATTACGACCCGTTTTTGTTCAATGAGATGCACAGATGCTTCAGCGCCGATTTGTTCGCCAATTTGATACTCGGCCTGATGACCATCAGGGGTAATTATCATCGCGAACGCGTTGTCGTCATTACTTGAGTAGGCAATGCCACTGAGTTTTAGCGGTATGCGAGTCTCCGGAATGTTGGAAAGATCCACTTCTGGTTCTTCAATCACTTCCTCGGCCACGGGTTGCTCAATGGCTTTAACCATTTGAACCTCACCAAAAAGATGCCAGTCGGAAATTTCTCTCCACATCAACGGGCTGATTTCCTCGCCAACGGATCCAGGTTCCGTTAGGGGCGAGCCGATGATTGTTCGATTCGCGGGCCCCATCTGGCCAGGTGGACTGTTCCTCCCAAAGTGTTGGGCAAGCGTCCACCCCAGCACGGCCACAGCAAGTGCCACCGCCACGGCAGGCAAACCTTGGGTCAAGATCAAACGGGTGGGCATAAGCGCGTTGGCCTTTTAATTATATTTGGGCAAAGCTCTGTTCGTATTTTGCGAATACGTATTCTTTAAGCATAGCGATACTTTGCATGTCTTCTACATTTGCGCCTAATTTAGCCGATATTCGCTTCGCGAGATATCGCCGCGGGCGTGAAACCATACACAATAACTCAATATCCTCGTCATCCAGCACGTTGTCGGGGATGCCTTTAATCACTGCCGCGAGTCGTTTCTGGTCAAAATTAAAATGGTCCAAAAACGCTTCAGGGTTGGCGAAAAACGCTTCAATAAAACCGCCGAACGTTATTTCCGCCTGATAAAGCGTGGAAATCGAGTTCAGGCCGTCTCGTAGAAGAAATCTGAATACAGCAGATTCTTTTACCCGGAGGCGGCGCGCGATGGTTTTGATTTTGCCGTAATCCGAGGTATTTATGCGAATCGAGACGCTACGCTTGGCGTTGTCCGTTATCGCCGGTTCAGACGAGTCTTGGTCCTCGAAATTGCTTGCTGGTTTGGCGTTAGACGTTAAATCAAGATGTTCCATGATGCCAGGTCCGTCAGAAAGTTGTTGAATTATCAGTTATTTCCTGATTTTCGCGCCCTTTTATAACAGTTGTATGACATTTAATAATTTTGTCATGAAACTTTCAAATCGACGCCACAATATTACTGTATCGTTCAGCATGAGTAGTCGACGGCCCGACATCCGCAATGGCTTCAAGGACAAAGCTGTAGAGGCCCGCAAGTCAGGGGCCAAGTGCGGAGGGGAAATATTCCCGGTTCCAGCAGTTTGGGGAAATATTCCCGTTTTGGGGACTTGCCTGCATAGCCCTATTTTCGGCACAATGGGCGCTAAATAAGAATTAGTCGCGACTGCTGGCGCTACTAGAAAAAATAACTAATAAAAACAATAAATAAAATTGATCAAGAGCGGCCTTGTTAAGCATGGATTAACGGGCGCGCTTAATAGAGGTAACAATAGCTGGCGGTCAGGAGCCCACTCACAAGATCACAAAATTGTCACGCGAAGATCACAACGCTGCAATTTTAAGTCGTTAAGGTTCCTACCACTAGATATGCGCGAGATATTCACGCATGAAAAACTAGGTAATAACGAAATTATTAACTCTTTAAATTCGACTGACAGGAAGTTACGTAAATCAAAATGGATATGGATAAAGAGTTAAGAAATACGCTTTGAAAAAACTTTATCTTAAGAAAAAAAATATATTCCGGTAGGAGGAATAACTTATGAACTTGAGCGAAACTTTAAGCCGCTGCAAAAGGACTTTAGCGTCGGCAACGCTAGCGCTTACAATGGTCTCTGGCAGTGCTCAGGCATTAACAGATGGCGATCTCGTCTTCATGGCGTTAGATGCTAACCGCAATGGCAATCAGGCGTCGATAGCCATCGATCTGAACCTTAATGCGCTTGCGAATGTTGGCGATTTCAGTGCTGCAAGTATTATTAGCAACGAACTTCAGGCATGGTTAAACGATGCCAACGCAGGACCAATCAGCTGGGGAGTCTTCGCCGTTGGTAATGATATTGGTGCCATTGAAGACATAGAGTTCTTTTCAACAGTCAACCCAGGAGCTGCTCCTCCGCCATCACAGTCGCAAGACAATGTTTTTAGATCTTTCGACGTAATGGACTTTTTAGTGAACGATTTCAACGGCGCCGATGGTGATGCTGATGGAATCGTTGAAGGGATATCCCCAACTAATGATTTCTTGGCAGACAACTTTCTGCCTAATTTTGGAAATCGACTCACGGTGATGTCTACCGGTGGTATAGACGATGTGCTTCCAATGTTCTCGTTTGGTCTCGATCCGATTACGGCGGAACCAATTGCTCCAGAGGCTGTGGGATTTTGGTCACTCGATGCGACCACTGGTGGGATTG
>JBCCFA010000235.1:0-7213 GCA_039029975.1 Pseudomonadota bacterium | reverse complement strand
GACCTTCAACTCTCATCTGATTGCGCCATCTGTTGTGCTGTTTCCGAGTTGAGCTCTCGTCGCTTAAAGTCGAGGTAAACCAACATGGAGACAGAGGTGAATATGACGGTCGCGAATGGCACGGCAGGAGATATGCCACTCGCACAAGCAAGGCTATTCAGCATCCTTGCTGTTTTACCGATACCCGTGGTAATAATGTGTTCGCGCAGGAAGACGCGGATGCCGATGACCTAAACGGTTTGCGCCCGGATGGCGGTTCGGCGCTTGAGTTTTTGACCGCGCTGGATTTTCAGTCGCCACCGCGTGACTACGTGGAGGCATCTGTCGCTAATTTATTCTATTGGACCAACATTTTGCATGATATTTTTTATCAATATGGATTCGACGAAGCCGCGGGCAATTTTCAAGTAAATAATTATGGTAAGGGTGGTTTAGGCGGAGACTCTGTACACGCCGATGTGCATGATGGTTCCGATACCAATAATGCAACGATGTTCACCCCAAAGGACGGCATGTCGCCGATATTGCAAACCTACTTGTGGACGGCAGGCCCTTCCACCCTAGACGTAACAACACCCCATTCTAGCGTCGGAAGCTATGCGGCCGGCAACGTCGCGCTGGGGACCTGGGCAGGCGAGATTAGCGGCAACGTAGTGCTAGCACTTGATGACGCGAACCCCAGTGGCCCGAGTACAACGGACGCTTGCACGGTGATCGCCAATGTCGCTGCAATTTCCGGAAACATTGCATTGGTCGACAGGGGTACCTGTACGTTTGAAGAAAAAATCGCCAATGCTCAAACTGCGGGGGCAAGCGGTATCATTATTGCTAATAACCTTGATGACACCCTATTCGAGGCGGTGGGTAGCGACCCTGCTGTGAGTATCCCGGCGCTCTTCGTCGGTCAAAGTGATGGAGCAACGCTCAAATCGGATTTGGCGAACGGCCTTAGCGTCACCATGGAGGCCGCGGCGCAGCGCGACAGTGCCTTTGAGAACGCGATCATTGCGCACGAATATGCGCACGGTCTAACCAACCGATTAACGGGCGGCGCGAGTAATGTCGGTTGCTTATTTAACGTTCAATCGCGCGGATTATCCGAAGGGTGGAGCGACTGGTTTGGCATCGTCTTGACTGCAACCGAAAATGACAGTCCCATTATCCCAAGACCGTTCTCCGCTTATGTTAATTTTGATCCAGTGGATGGACCCGGTATTCGTAATTATCCATTTTCGCGTGACTTGGGTGTTAGCCCATTAACATTTGGACAAATGCAAAACCTTAACCGACCCCACGGCATCGGTGAGATATGGGCATCGGTGCTGTGGGATCTGTACTGGAATATGGTCGACGAGTATGGCTTTGATTCGGATTTTTATCACGGCACCGGTGGAAATAATTTATTGATTCAACTGGTGATTGATGCGTTGAAATTACAACCCTGTAGTCCGACCTTTATTGAGGCGCGGGACAGTCTATTGACCGCCGACCTAATGAATAACGGCGGCGCCAATCAATGCTTGATTTGGGAAGCGGCGGCGCGCCGCGGCGTGGGGCAATCGGCATTCACGATTTCCTCGCAGGTCGTCGTAGGCATCGAAGCGTTCGACGAGCCGGCTATCTGTGCCGCAGAGTGTGGTAACAACATCATTGATGCAGGTGAGCAATGTGACGACGGCAATAACGCGCCGTTCGACGGTTGTGCGGCAAACTGTCGACTTGAAACACCGCTAGAACCGCTCACTGGCACTGCCATAGGTGGTTCATTGGTTTTATCGATAGCCGGTGTCGAAGTGAATATAGGTACCACGGCAGGGCAGTCAGCGGAATCTGTAGCTAGCGCGTTAACTGACGCTGTGAACAACAGCACCGCCTTACAGGCAGTCTCCAGCGTTGCAGTTAGTGACCAGGGAAAAGTGGTCGTTACCGGGGAGGTGACAAACTTTCTTATTGCGGATATTGGCTTGAGCAATCAAGCTAACGTGAAACAAGTGCCGGTAGCCTGGTTTTGGCAGCTCTTCGCGGTACTTTGTCTCTTAAGTGTCGCCTTGCACGCATTGTCGAAACACTCGAACGCGCGTCGCCACGTGAAATAATTGCCATAGTTTCGATATAGCCGGAGTTCATTATCGATGCTGTAGAAGAATTGAGCTGGCATTTATTAATACCGATCGAAATAAAGTAAAGGACCACTTAAGCCCAGATACGGTCTGCGATCTTCGTGATGAACTAACCGCGCTGAAAATCACGTTCTAACGTTTATTCAGAGCTTAGTGGTGTCGACTCTTGTGGAGTCGCGCGGGTAGTTGCTCTAATCGCAATAAAACTCAATGTTAATAATGCCGCGATAATTGCTCCCATCCCTAAGTACTCAACACCGTTCGGACGTTCGCCGAAATGGTAAGCTGAACTCGCCATCGCGATTACTGGCGCGAGCAAGGTCCCTAGGCTGGCCGTCCCTGCTTCAAGATTATTTAGCGCGTAAACCCATAGCAGCCATCCGCAGGCGGTTGATATCACCCCGATAAATAACACCACACCGATGAATCTGGGCGTCCATTCGACATACGCATTCGGAGTTAGCACTGCGGCAACGATCAAGGGAATTAGGCCAAAGAACATTTGCCAGGCGGTCATCGCGATCAAGTCCATAGGCGCGCGATTTTGCATTCGCTTCACCATGATGGCGCCCAATCCCCAGGCCGCGCCAGCGGCAATCGCCAACGCGTTACTAAGCGGTGTGTTGTCCAGATTCCAAGGTTGCACGATAGCCACGAGTCCAGTTGCCGCGAAAAAGATCGCAAGCCACTGCAAACCTTTCACACGTTCGCCCAAAATCGGCCAGGCCATCAGTAAAGTAAAGAACGGCATGGTATACGTGAGAAAAGCAACGCGACCCGCATTACCGTGATAAATGGCCCACGTAGAAAACGTAAACAGCGCCGCGGATTGCACCATGCCTAAACGCAATAATTCCGGGATTCTTGTCGGTCGCCAGGGGCGGCCAGTCAACGGAAGTATGACCAGTAAAGCGCCAGCACCAGTGCCAATTCGCAAAGCCGTGAAAGTAAAGGGATCCGCATCTAATAGACCCATTTTTAGAATCGTCCATGAATATCCCCACAAGATTGACATCGTGAGGAGCGCGAGAATTGGTCGGGGTGAATGATTCAATCGAGGTCTCGGCGGGTGCTGCAATGCAAAACGGATTTAAGGGCATAATACGTGAAATTCTCAACTTTATCTTAGCCGTTCAGAGGAGACGCCCATGAGCACGCCGATTCAGGAACAGCAGAAAATACATATTCCAACGCCCGACGAGTTAGGTTTCGATCCCGATGAGTTACGCGCTAAATATGCGGCCGAACGCGAAAAACGCTTGCGCGGCGACGGCAATGACCAATACGTTGAAGTGACCGATCAGTTTCAACATTTCATCGACGATCCCTATATCGACGAAGTCTTAGAACGCGATGCTGTTGTTGAGGAAATTGAAGTCGCAATTATCGGCGGTGGTTTCGGCGGCATGTTAGCGGCAGCACGATTGCAACAAGCGGGTATCAACGACTTCCGCATCATTGAAAAGGCTGGTGATTTTGGCGGCACGTGGTACTGGAATCGCTACCCGGGCGCCCAGTGCGACATTGAGTCCTACGTTTACTTACCGCTCCTAGAGGAAACGGAATATATTCCTAAGGAGAAGTATTCTTTCGGACCTGAGATTTTCGAACACGCGCAGCGTATTGGCAAACGTTTGCGTCTCTACCCAAAAACTTATTTTCAAACACAAGTTGGCCAACTTCGTTGGGACGAAGCAGACGGACGTTGGCATATTTCCACCGATCGAGATGATCTTATTAAGGCGCGCTTCGTTGTGATGTGCAGTGGTCCGTTGAATCGACCGAAACTGCCGGGCGTGCCAGGCATCGAAAATTTTAAAGGATATACGTTTCACACAAGTCGCTGGGATTATGAATACACCGGTGGTGATTCATCGGGTGGCTTGAGCAAACTAGCCGATAAACGCGTTGGCATTATCGGTACCGGCGCGACCGGTATTCAATGTACGTCCCACGTGGCTAAATACGCGCAAGAACTTTTTGTGTTTCAACGTACTCCATCTTCAATTGATGAACGCAGAAATAAACCCACAGATCCAGCATGGGTAGAAACGCTGCAGCCTGGTTGGCAGGATGATCGAAACCACAACTTTGCGTGCATTCTAAGTGGTGTTCCTACCGAAGAAGATTTGGTCGACGACGGATGGACCGACTTATTCAAAGACCTTGGGGTCCTGCTGTCCGATATGGGAGATATGGAAGTGTCCGCTGAAGATATCGATTTGTTGTCGGAAATTTCTGATTTCAAAAAAATGAACGGTATCCGCGACCGAGTCAACAAAGTCGTCAGCAATGAAAACACGGCTGAAGCATTGAAAGCGTGGTATAGACCGTGGTGCAAACGTCCAACGTTTAATGATGAGTTTCTGCCAGTCTTCAACCAAGACAACGTAAATCTTGTAGATACCAGCGGTAAAGGTATCGAGCGGATTACTGAAAAAGGGGTCGTGGTAGACGGCGTAGAGCACGAAATTGACTGTTTGATTTTTGCTACCGGCTTTGAAGTCGGCACGGCTTATACACGCCAAGGACAGTTCGAGGTAATTGGGCGTGATGATTTATCGTTGACGGAGCATTGGGCTGACGGCATGCGGACCTACCACGGCTTTTATGCGGCTGGATTTCCGAACTGCTTTCACATGGGGCTAACGCAAACAGGTTTATCACCAAATTTAACGTACATGCTGGATAACCAAGCACGCCATATCGCTTTCATCATCGACGAAATTAACAAACGTGACGCGAAAGCATTTGAGCCGAGTGCAGAAGCCGAAGCCGATTGGGTAGCAACTGTATTGGCGCCAAACATGATGACGGACTACCTAGCGCAATGTACGCCGGGCTACTACAACAACGAGGGCAAGGCGAGTAATGGCGGCGGCTTTTTGCAAGGTCATTACCCGGATGGCGCCGTGCGGTTTTATGCAATGTTGCAAGAGTGGCGTGACGACGGTGATTTGAAAGGGTTGAATTTGACGATTAAATAACGGAACTCAATCTAACAATTCGGGCAGTTTTCGCTGCACCCAGCATGTCCGCTTTGTGTTTCCGGCTGATGGTCGCTTTCTACAAGATCGCTAGTCGCCTTAGGTGCGACACCATAAATAGAATCAATGAGCGACGTTGTAGGATGCGAATTATCTTATATTGGCGTTCCATCACAATCTCCTGAGCAGTTTTAAATCAAAACCCTAGCAAACCGAAAGCTGGCGGTTTTCCTAGGCACAATGCGCCAATATCTTGATAGCGATTTCGTGCTGTAAATACATGTTGTTGCAAAGTATGCAAATCGCGAAACCGTCGAGAAAGTGCGTTAGATTCCCGCACTATTGATGTGCCCGCACTTTCGGCAATTAGTTTAATCATATGGTTTGCTGATTGGGTGGTGAAAGCGCATGCGGCAGCGAGGTCTCGTTTATCTTCGGTTCGCATGACATCACCTTTGCCGACGTGGGTCCAAATCTCCTCTAACGTGCCGTAGAGGTAGCGCTTAGCTGCATTCAAGTGCGCGTGTATTTCGCCGAGTCGGTATTGAGTTAGCGCACCTTCGCCAACTTTACTGTCGAAGTAGCTTGGCGTTTTGCTTTCGCAAAGTAACATGAATTCTTCATATGCGCTTCTTGCGATACCGAGCGTTAAGGCGCTCATGCTCGACATGCCAATCCATATGGCCAGCGGCCCAATCGGAATTTGATAGGCGGCATTGTTGGCTTTTTCTAGTGGTTCAAGTATCGCAGCCGCATAGGGTGGTATTTCAAGGTTTACTATCTTCACGTCATGGCTACCAGTGCCTCGCATACCGACCGTATCCCAATTTTCAATTACCTGAAAATCAGCGCTAGCCACCGTGAATATATAAGAAATTGCGTGTCCGGCACTGTCCAATACGACGCTGTCGTCATCATTCACTAATTGAGCGAGTCCAATGAATCTATCGATTGCTTGGCAGTTACTGACAAATGAAGACTGCCCATTTAGGTTATAGCCGTTGCTTGCCTTACCAATTTTCATTGGTGGAGCAAACGAATCACCAAACATAGGGATACCGTCACGAAAAATATATTCGATACACTCATCGTCAAACCAAGCCGCAAGTAATGAGACGGCGTTGCACATTTGAAACATCCATGCCGACGCACTATCGACAGTGGCCATTTCCTCCATCGCCAAGCATCCCTCCATTGGCGACAATTCCCATCCACCCAAGGATTTTGGAATCCAAGTGTGAAACAAATTCTCGTCTCGGAAGGCACAAGCAACTGAATCTGTCACACGATTACCAGATTCTGTCTCCGCAATACTGTCAATAAGTAGCGGCTTTAGTTTCTCTACACGCGTGCATAAATTTGTTGATGCATTATCCAAAATCGATCTCTCCTTTGAATATTTAGAGCAATTGTCGGCGTTGGCCATATTTGCCACAATGACGAATAACCGATATATCTTGCCAACATGGAGCGTCCGGTGGCCCGAATATCATTTCCTGAGTATGCATTTCCAAAGTTATCGCGTCGCCCAACAGAAAGAGGCAAAAAGCGATTTGTATTTTTGATTAGTCCCAACCCCGATCCGCTCGAATATATCGGACCGATGAATGCCCTTCGCCTGGCAAATTTCGTTTTCGAAAATTCTGATGTTTATGATTGCGGCTATGAGCCAGAAATTATTTCCAGTGAACCGGGCGTCGTATTCGAGCAACATGGCTTGAAGCTGCAAGTTGATAAAGCGTATTCGGAGCTTGAAGGCGACGCCGACACCTTAGTTGTTTCGCCAATGAATTGGGAAGATTTATTTGGTCGAGACGATAATTTATTACCGTGGTTGAGGAAGCAACAAAAAGTATTGCGGCGTATTGGTTCTATCTGTTCTGCGGCTTTTGTGCTCGCTGAAGCGGGCATTCTGAATGGGCGCAGAGCAACCACCCATTGGGATCTGGTTCCGGACTTACAAGCCCGATACCCAGAGGTTATTGTTGATGGGAAACCCTTGTATGTTCGTGACGATAATGTGTACACCGCCGCCGGTATGACCGCAGGGGTTGATATTACTATCGCTATGATAGAAGAAGATTATGGGCGCGAAGTCGCTCTGCG
>JBCCFA010000234.1:0-7215 GCA_039029975.1 Pseudomonadota bacterium | reverse complement strand
GCGATTCCTGTTAGTACAAAAGCGGCAACCAGTGGCGTTAAATATTGCGCTACCAAAAAGGGGAATCCTTGATCGGCACTACCCACTTGATCCCACACCAAGATTCGGATTGCCGCACCTAAATAGAAGTTGCCATAGAGTAGAAACACAATAACCAATAAAACTGTAAAAGGCAGTGAATACCTCGCAACTTTGTGGTCGCGTGCTGCGTACATTTTGGTTACTAGCTCGACGCGGGTGCAATAAGCAACTGCCCAAATGATGTGCCAAGAAACTAAATAGCTCCATGACCAAGACAAACCTTTTAGGGATGTCCATCCGGGCGCGACTAGTTCAACTTTCTCTAACATGTCGTACCAACCGCCGATATGTTCATATATTGCAGGCGCCAAAATTACGAGACCTACCCATACGAAAATGAACTGGGCGATATTGGTCCAGACAATAGCAAGCAGCCCGCCAAGGGCAACGTAGGCGACAAAAATTAGCGTGCCGAGTACTAGGCCCCAAAAGAAAGGAATCGACAGCAAGCTTTCTAAGACAAAAGCCATGCCGCGGATCTGTGCAATAAGCGCGATAATGCTCGATACGGCGACAATTAGTGCGCTCCAAGCTCGCAGGCTTGGACTTTCAAATCGATCGCCCATGTAATCGGGTAACGTAATGCCACCGTATTGACGCAGACGTTTCGCGATCCAAAAAAAGATGATGGCCATGCCCACTGAAAAACCCAAAAATGGCAATATGGCGACCCCGCCAAATTTTGCGGCGTAACCGGCGCCACTTATCAGCGCGCCACCATTGAGAATCGCCGCCATGTTCGCCATAACAAGTACAACGAGACCAAAACGGCGACCAGCGACCCAGAAGTCATCGGTAGAATTTTGATAGCGAGCGGCTAATAGGCCAATTACCGCGATCACGACAAAATAAAGTGCAAAGACGCTTAAACCAATTAAGTGGAAATCGGACATGAGGCTCGGTTACGTGAATGTTTCGCTGACTTAAGAAAATAGTCTTGCATAATTATGCAATAATCGCGCGCATATTTTTTCTAAATTTTTGGTTGCGCGAATGAGCGAGTTTTGGGAACGGGCAATAAAAGATTCGGAACGTGGTGAGATAAGAGACGGTGACACGCGTTATGTGATGTTCAGAACCGATGTGATTGCCGCGATGGTAAATCAACTCCCTATCGAGGCACGAGCCGCGGCACTTGAGAGTTTGGCAAATGCAGTTCGAACCCAGGGTGGGAAATCACTTAGCCGATATCTGGATATGGTCGGCGGTGACGTAGAGGCGCTACTTAAAACGGTATCGGTAACCGCTCCGGCGCTGGGTTGGGGCAAATGGCAACTGCACCGCACTGATTCGACTTTACAGTTAGTTGTGGAGAAATAGTCCGTTTGTTGAATTCGACACTCCTGAAGGTACGCAAAGTTGCGCGCCGATTCTTGGAATGTTTACGGCGCTTACCGAAACGGTCTTGGGTCTAGCTGAGATCGAGAAATCAGCATGCATAGGGCATGGCGATGCGCGTTGCGTTTTTGTCGGGACGGCGCACACAAAATAAGTCTTTTTGCAACGCGACGAATGAAAATCTAATCCCGCGCTTTTCGATTGGTCGACCTCGTTAAACGTCGCTTGGCAGCGATTAGCAGCGTCGTTCCGAGTACGATATACCCGCTATTACTTACGTAAGGGATTTGGCGTACGTTGTCTGGGTTAAGCGATACCGATTTGACGGTATAAGTTACGGGTGAATTGGACGGATGCGAAATATAATCGATTGTAATGCAATCATCGTAATCGATTGTGCAAATGCTCAAATTAGCATACAGATTTAGCAGTCTCTCAACGTCGGGAATTTCATCCCCAGACCATGGAGGACGAGGCGTGCCTAAACCGAAGCTGTATTCAAACTGTTCAGATCTGAAAATTATAAATACAAAATCCTCATTATATCCGCAGACCTTGCCTATGCAGTTTAGGACCAAGACACTTACCGGCGAAACAGCCTCTAGGTTCAAATTGACATCGCTAACATCTAAAGTAAAACTGGCGTCGGTTTCGAAAACATAATAGCCCGTTTCAAAATTATTGGGCTGCAAGTCCTCACCGATATTCGGAAACGTGACAACGCCCGAGAACGATTTGCCCGATAAACTGCTAAATGGCGTGTCTTGGCAATTATTGTCTGGCGTCGAACAAAGTATTAACTCACCCTCGAATTCAATCGTGATCAATTGCGGTGGGCCGTTTGCAGGGGCGGCAGGCACAATTGCCGTAAGATGTTCTGGGAATGCATCTAGGGTCGAGTAACTTCCGGAAGACGGTTCTTGGACCACGATTTCAGCGCGACCACAACAAGGCGCGAAATCAAAATCGTGGGATAAAATGATGGTGTCGCCGGGTTGCCAGCTTTTTAGGGTCTCACTAGTCCCGGAAATTGTGTGCGATGGGATTGCAACCGTTGGGAGGAAAGTTGTACCGACATTCATTAACTCGCCAAAACCTGCTCCCGCCGGCAACAACCTTTCGTTGAAAAGCTTTAGATCGAAGCCAATCCTCCCAGTGCCCACAAACGGATTCCCCGGATTAGCGTAGAACGTCGCGTCATAAGCTCCGCTTTCGTCATCAAACGTGAAAAGAAGTTCGACGAGATCACCCGTTACCGTCAAGCCGGTAGCGGAATCGCCAGCAGGATCGACAAATACTATTTTGCGTTCAATAGCCGCAACTTGTAGGGTTAGAGCCCAAAACAGAATGGCCGAAACCGCTAATCGAATACGCATTTGGAACTATCCATAGTTCGATACTATGTATGCTGCTTTGTCTGATTGGTGAGGAAGTGAGAATCCTACTTTCTGAGCCCAAGAGAGCCTGGGTTCATTTGGCCGTTCTCGTCAACCATTTGCTTTACGCCTTCTAGCAGTTTCTTCAACGGTTCATTCGCAATCATTTCTTGATAAGGGTAGTACTTACCGATTTGTAAATGACAGCAACCATGTTCATCGTATAAATCGCGCAAGCCTTGGCGCAGCGATAGGGCAACTTTGCGCTTTTCTTCGTCGGGCGGAAGGTTCTTCCACTTCTCCTGAAATTCTTCTTCAATTAGACTCAAGCGAAAATCGCCAAGCTCGTCATGCCAATAAATACTGGGCTCGATAACAAATTCGGTACCGGCAAAGCACGTTAAGTACGAACTATGGATATTGTATTTCTCCATGAGTTCGCGATTTTCTTCAAAGTAAGCTTCGGTTGCGTTGCCCAACTCCACTGCCTTAGACAATGGCATGAAACCATGGATTGGTAGCCAGATTTCCCCTTCAGAGCCCAGCAATACCGTGCGTACGCCCCCAAAAGGATGCGCGCGAAAAACCGTCGGTAGGGTGTTGTCGATTTCGTGCCCGTTGTGCGTTTTACAAACTTCGCGTGCGACCTCCAGCGCTTTATAGGCGACGTCTTTGTCATAGCTATCAAAAGTCATGTGCAACGAATAATTAACATCGCGTAAGAACGTCTTGCCAGAGGACGCCACTTTGAACGATGACCACAAGCCCTTAATGCCACCTTCAGAAGTCGCGACATCTCGCAGCACTGCAAGACCTTCGCCAAAAGTAAATCCTTGGTTTTCGAAACTCTTGTTGTAATAAGGATCAAAGCCGTAACATTCAGCGCAAATGCGTTTGCGCGCCAGCACGGTTTGTACTTCAAGCATGTCGGAAATGTGTTCGAAGCCGAAGGACATAAATAGGGTCACCTCAGGGGCTTCGAGTAGGCGCAAAGTCGCTTCCGCTTTAACACCAAACGCGCCGGTATCGGCAGTAAAAATACCAGTCATATCGGGTCCAAAATGACGAAAGAATGGCTGGCCGTTTTTGTGTGCTGCCGAACCAGTCTGCAACAAAGAGCCATCTGCCATAGCAACTTTCAACCCAATTACGCTCTCCGCGACCGTGTTGTACTGACCAGAACCTAAAAACAAACTGTTTTGCGAGATAGCGCCGCCAATGGTTGCGTACATACCGGATAGCGGACCGAAGTAGGGCGTACGTACGCCTTTATCCATTAGTGCTTCGTATAGTTCTTTCCAAGTACAGCCAGTTTGCACGGTCACGTACATATCGGTTGTATTAATTTCCAGAATTTTGTTCATGCGGCGCATGTCTAACAACATGCTGTTGGGTTGCTCTGGTTGATAGCCTTTCGTGTAAGACATACCGCCGCCTCTGGGCACAACTGGCATACCAGCGTCGTAGGCTATCGCCACGCACGCGCCAAGTTCGTCGGCGTTTTCCGGTTCAACGACGATCTCCGCAATCTCACCGGGTAGATAACTCAGATCCGTCGACATTAACTTGCGATGCGTTTCGTCGGTGATGACATGTTCAGAACCAACAACTTCGCCGAGACGTTCAATAACGGTCGATAAACTAATTTCAGGGGCGCTACTCATGGGAATACTTCCTCTTCTGAGTGAGATGATTTAGCGGTTACCCGCTCATGAGATCAGGTAGTGTTAAGGGTGAACCATCTGCTTCTGGTGTTTGGACAACATATTCGTCATAGTCCGCCGGCAAAGCTTGCCGCCCATGCCGAAACTGGCGAGCGACGTTTGCAATATGGTTTCCGTGTAATTCCGCTGTCTTAATATCGCTTGGTGGTGGCGCTAAATCGGGCGGCTCATCGATGTTAGCTTGTGCCATCACGCCTAGGTAACCTGCCATCCGATTAAGATCTTCCTCACTACCTTGAGACGAGTAGTTCCCGCCGGTGATCCTAATCGGGACCCAAATCATGCCCATTTGGGATGCAAAAGTAACCAGTTGCTGTAGGCAAGATAGTTTGTCACCACTACGCCCGGCAGAAACGGTAAAGCCCCCAGATATTTTGTTCATCCACAAGCGCTTAAGCCAGACTTCGCCTGCGAGTTTTTCGATGAATTCTTTAAACTTCGCGGCGATGCTGCCAATGTAGGTCGGTGTGCCAAAAATAATTGCATCGGCACCGTGCAGAGTCGGCCACTGATTATCCACGTCGTCAGTGTGAATTAACGTGACTTCAGTGTCCGGAACCGATTCGGCGCCGCGTTTCACAGCCTTCGCCAAAGATTCTGTATTACCCTTGAAGTCGCTGAAATAAACGATCGCAATTTTTGTCATGAGAGTTAAGGCAGAAGCAGATTGGGCGCCGAGGATCGACTAGTTGTCTTGCTCTACGTCGTTAACGGCTTGCGCGTATGAACTCTCGGTTGATTCCAAGCCTTCAATTTCTGAATACACGATACGGGTGATTTCACCGAGCATCTCTTGGCGCCGCGCCGCGCGTTGTTGCATCACTTCCGGGCTTGGTACGTAGGCTTCAATATCTTCGGGTGTAAACAAACCGCGCTCCGCGGCGAGTTGCTCCATGGTATCCATTCGGTCGCGCATTACTGATACCTCACCAGCTAATCCCATTAGCATGGCGAGTAACTTATCGACATCGGCGCTCTCAAAAAAGAATGGGCGTTCGCCTTTCGCTTTGCGTGGTAATGAAGGTGTATCCGCCACGAGTGGCCTCGCTTTTTAGTTGTTGTAGGACCTTATTATTTTTCAGCGCCGTATAGAAACCAAAAACCGCCGCCGCCAAAATCGCCACCTTGGAATTTATGCGAGCGATTAGCCTTCGCCACCTGAAACGCGCTCGAGGCCATTTCTTCGAATTCCTTGTCGCCATTGAAGCCAGCATCCTCACTCAATTGTTTGAGGTTTAATTCATGCGACCGGCGCCAGAACGGTTCGTTATTGTTGATGGTATCCCAGTCCAACATGAACGCATCAAAGGCATCCATACCGGCGTACGGTGGCGTCTCCGCATGAACCATAATGCCGCCCGGTTTTAGAAGGCGATGGCATTCCGCGATGATGTTCTTGATCGCTTTCTGAGAAGTTTCGTGCAGGAGAATATGTGACACGATCAGATCAAAAGAATTGTCTTCGAAGTTTGTTGATTCAGCATTTTGTTGCGAGTAGTGAATGGCGTGGCCCATAGATTCTGCGCGAGCGTGCGCATAGCGCAGCATTGGCCCGGCAACGTCGATTGCTTGAATTTCCGCTTCCGGCCACTCTTCTTTATACGGGATGGTGCTATGACCAACCGAGCAACCCATGTCGAGAATTCTCTCAGGCGCAAATCCGGGTCGCTTTTCCTTTAACCATTCAATGATGCTGCGGCCCATGTCTGCATTATCTGGCCCCATTTGACCCATGGCGTAAATAAACACCGCACGATCGTAAACCGCGCCTGGCGCAACATCGTCAGAAGTGACTTCCGTGTGGTAACCACCCGGCTGGCAGTGGATATCAACCGCAGTGTGGTAACGCGGTACTTCCAAGTTCGCATCTAAGGTTAAACTTCCCGCGGAACCGCCATTTGTTTTTGCTTGATCGATAAGTCCATCGAGATTTCGCTCTACCGGCTTTTGCGAAGCCGACCACATGATCTCCTGGCTGGTCCGCAATAAGGAGCTCCACATCTGGTAGTGCGGATCTTTTGTCATAAATGGCTCAACATCGGTCCGATCAACGGGTTCCTTACCGGTCTCTTTAAGAATCGCGGGTTTCACGCGTTTGTCGTAGGCAACGCGATTGCCGGGATGGATCTTGGCGACGATGTGTTCTTTGAAGGAACGAGCAAATTGTTGGCGCGCTAATTCGTCGTGAGACGGTTTAGGCAAAATGCCGTGCTGAAGTTGTTCAAGTTCGTTCATATCCATGGTTCGCCTCCTGGATAATGGCTTATCTGCGTTGCTGTGCTGGATTCATTATTCTCGACGGCGGAGATGGATTCAAGCGCGGGGGAAAATCGGCTGTTCCCTCGCTGGTTCGGTTCTGAATAGCCCTAATTGGGGGCTGAGAAATCTGACGCCAGGATGTAGATCCCTAATTGGGGTTTTGGGCATGCCTACCCAATTAATATTGGTAAGATCAAAGAGATAGGAAGTCTTGTCTTAATTTCTCACCTAATAGATCGAGCAAAGCACTGAAGTACCCGCCTTTAAGCACCAGTTCCGTGCAGCGATTCGCGTTTTATCGGCGGTAGCTCCCTTTGCTGCTCTAAATCAGGAGCTACTATTTAGTTATCTAATTAATCCTATCTAAGAATATCCAAAAGGGCGGATATCCTGGAGTGAATCGAAACCATGACACTACAAGTGAAACAACTAACTGC
>JBCCFA010000233.1:0-7237 GCA_039029975.1 Pseudomonadota bacterium | reverse complement strand
GGCGTCTTCAGGAAACGTTCGAATTTGTGACACCGCAGAGTCGACTTCCGCCAATGCCTGCTGCATGTCGGTGCCCGCTTCGAATTCGGTGTAGACAGCGTTAATTCTTCGTCATACGAAGGGCTCGCAGGTATCTCCATCGAATTCGAAGCGGGCACCGACATGCAGCAGGCATTGGCGGAAGTCGACTCTGCGGTGTCACAAATTCGAACGTTTCCTGAAGACGCCGAAGAGCCTGAGGTTTCTCGGGTCGTGCGCTATGAAACGGTTACCAAGATTGTTTTATCGGGAGATTTTCCGGAATCGTCGCTGAAGAATATCGCCAAAGATATCCGCGATGATTTGCTTAGATTAGGGGTCGATAAGGTCGACCTCTTTGGCGCGCGAAAGGAAGAAATTTGGGTTGAGGTGGCGCCCGGCCGCTTGCGCGAACTCGATCTCAAGCTAAGTGACGTTGCTGAGCGGATTCGTGAATCTTCGCAAGATTTACCGTCGGGAGAACTTGCTGGTGGCGAACGCCAAATTCGCTCTATTGGGTTGAAGCGGACCGCGCGTGAAATTGAAGAGGTAGATGTGGTCGCGCGACCGGATGGAACAAAGCTTCAACTGAAAGATTTCGCCCGCGTAACAGAGTCATATGACGATGCTTCGGCATTAGTGTTTCGCGATGGTAAGCAAGCTATCGAACTCACTATCCGGCGAGCGGTTAACACGGACGCACTGGATATCGCGGCCAAGGTGAAAACCTATATCGAGAATTTGCAGGAGACGCTGCCGCCAACACTTCAGCTCGAGCAATATGAGGAGCGGGCGAAATCGATTGAAGAACGTATCGCGCTACTTGTAAACAATGGAGCGAGCGGTCTAGCACTGGTTTTGCTAGTTTTGTTCATATTTTTGAATGCACGGGTTGCGATATGGGTTGCAGTCGGCATTCCGGCAGCCATGTTGGCTGCGGTCGCGGTGATGTGGGGCAGCGGACAGACTATAAATATGCTCAGCCTTTTCGGCATGATCATGGCGATTGGTATTGTCGTAGATGACGCTATTGTGGTGGGCGAACACGCGGAAACTCGATTCAAACAAGGTCTATCTGCGTTGGAGGCCTCTGTGGCCGGCGCGCGACGCATGGCCGCACCAGTGACAAGTGCCACTTTGACGACCGTCGCAGCTTTCATGCCTCTCTTTTTAGTCTCGGGCATTATGGGACAAATCATTGCAGCGATTCCTTTCGTCGTTATCGCAGTATTAATTGCGAGCTTGGTTGAGTGTTTCTATGTGTTACCAGGACACCTTGCGCACGCGTTAAAAGTGGATGAAGAGCGAAAGGAAAAAAACAAGGAAAGTGCATTGGCAATATTTCGGCGCCGTTTCGATCGTCGTTTCGACGATTTTCGCCAACAAAAATTCGCCCCCGTTGTCACTCTCGCCATTCGTTACCGATACGTCACGCTGGCGGTATCGATTGCTGCACTGATCGTCTCCCTGGGGAGCGTGCTTGGCGGTCGGGTGGGGTATCAGTTTTTTCCCTCCCCAGAACCTGATCTTGTGTATGCGAATATCGAAATGGTTGCCGGAACTTCAAGAGACGAAACCCAGGCAACATTAATTCAGGCCGAAAACGCCTTACACGACGCGGCGTCCGCTTTATCCGATGATCCGGATTTAGTGGCGATGACCCTCGTCAAGCTCGGTATCGTCGTTCAAGGTGATGCCACGCCAACAACTGGCACCACCGATACCTTGGGCGGTATTGTTGTTGAACTTAAGTCCGCTGAGCAAAGAGACGTGTTGGCTGCCGAGATGATAAAAACTTGGCGAGAAAAATTTGTGCGGTCACCAAAAGTTAAAAGTTTTGAAGTTCGTGCTTCGGAAGTAGGACCACCGGGGCGCGATCTGGACTTACGCTTACGCGGTGATTCGATCCATAAACTGAAAGCGGCCGCCGACGAGTTACGTTTAAAAATGATGCGCTATCCCGGCGTCTCAGATGTTAAGGATAACTTACCCGATGGAAAACCTGAGCTGATTCTAGAGCTCACCCCGCGCGGGCGAAATATGGGCTTTACTACGGTGGATATTAGCCGCCAAGTGCGCGACTCTGTAGACGGCGCGATAGCGAAAAGATTTCCGCGTGGCGACGAGGAGGTCTGGGTGCGAGTTAGATTAAGCCAAGAAGCGGTTGATAAATCGATCTTGGAAAATCTTTATGTGCGCTCGCCAGATGGCCTGGAAGTACCGCTTACCGAGGTCGTGAGTATTCGCAACGAAAGCGGCTACGCCCGTATCAAACGCGAAAATGGCTCGCGAGAGGTGGCAGTCACCGCTGAGATTGACCCAGATGTCACGCGTGCGGGGCAAGTCATTCGCGCGCTTGAAGAAGATGGTTTGGGATCTTTTTTGGCCAACCGTGGTATCGGTTATTCATTTGCAGGGCGAGCTGAGGAACAGCGCGAAACTTCGGCCGACATGCGCTTCGGCACAATGCTAGGCCTGTCGTTTATTTACATTATTTTGGCTTGGGTTTTCGCGAGTTACTCAAGACCGTTGGTTGTGATGTCGGTAATCCCGTTGGGATTTGTCGGTGCAGTTTTTGGCCACTTTGTGTTTGGGGTCGATCTGACGATTTTGAGTGTGTTCGCTATTCTTGGCTTGGCCGGTATTGTGATAAATGATTCGATCGTTTTGGTGACAACTATCGAGCAGCGGCGTGCCGAAGAGCCGCTATTCTCGGCGGCGGTGAATGGATCGTGCGATCGATTACGAGCGGTAATACTCACATCTGCCACAACTATTGGTGGCCTAACACCGCTACTTTTCGAAAAAAGTTTGCAGGCTCAGTTCCTAATCCCTATGGCGCTCACTTTAATCTTCGGTCTCGCGGTAAGTACTTTTGTGGTGTTGTTGCTGGTGCCAGCCTTGTGTGTGATTCAGCAAGACATTGGTGATTTTCTGCGCGCTCGGTTGACGACTAGTCGGAGGCCGGCAGGCGACGCGCTTTAATCAATATCAATGACAGTGCTTCAGTTCGCGCTTTAGCAGCGCATAGTTAACCGGCAAGGCGGCGATATATCCGGCAACAAGCGCGGCGCCATATCCGACCCAAAAAATCGGATCCAACATGGACTTGGCATGCATCCCGCCAACTAAATAATCAGTAATATTCATGGCGATTTCCATTGCCGCAATCGAAATGAGTTCACCTAGCCAAATCACCCGAAACGCGGCCCCGGCATCAATGTTGCGCTTTTTGATCAGCGTATAAGTCGCAAACGTAAAGCCACTGATATAGGCGCAGACGACCGCCAATAGGGTGATAGCTAAAGGTTTCAACCCTAAGCTTACGCCGATACTGAGCCCAATGAATTCACCGATTGCGCAACCGATTAAACAATGAACCGTCGCATGGGCGGCGATTTTAAAGGTGACGTGATCTGAATGCGCGCAATGGTCCGCGTGTTCCATATTGACTCTTAGTATTTGCTCGTGGGTTGCTAATTATAACAGGTGCCGCATTCAGCTATTTAGACTGCAGGTTTGAGGGATCTGTAGCGGGCTTTGACTTAAATCCTGTGATGCTGAGTACGGTGGTCAATAAAGCGGGCATGAAAGTCAACGTGACGATAGAGGAGAACAAAATACCGAACAGAACAATGGCGCCGAGCCCGCGATACAGTTCGGTGCCAGCACCAGGATGAAAGACTAAGGGTGACAAACCGAATACGGTGGTAATGGTCGACATTACAATAGGTCGCAGACGTGCACGTGTACTCTCAACCACGGCGTCAATGGTGTTCATGCCAGCGCGTAAATTTCGTAGCGCCTTTTCTACCAATAAAATTGGATTATTGACAACGGTACCAATCAGAACCACAAATCCCAGCATGGTGATCACATCAAATGGTTGTTGAATGTTTCTAAAACCAAGGACGGATAATTGGCCACCAAAGAAATTCAGTAACCACAAGCCAACGATACCGCCGCTGATACCTATCGGTACCGACAGCAGGATCAGCAACGGATAACCCCAATGCGCAAAAATGGCGACCAGTAATAAGTACGACACGATAATGGCGATGAAAAAATTATCGCTCAAGGCTAAGCGTGTTGCTTTGAGTCGATCGTTGGCGCCGCTGATTCGCATACTAATGCCAGGGTCAATTTGGCCGCTGTTCATCAATGTCGCAATAAGTTCTTCCTCAACTTTTTTCTCTACCACTTCCAGCGGCACGTCCCTGGGCGGGATTATCGATAAAGTAATGGTTCGCTTACCGTCGACCCGCCGTATGGAACCAATGCTGACGGTTTCGGTGACTGATGCGATGGCGGACAGCGGAACGATTTGCCCATCATTCGCGTGCAGTAGTACATGATTTACGTCTCCAGGTTCTTCAATTGAGCCTGCCGTGGAATACAAAAACATGTCTATTTTGTCGTCGGCTAAAAAGAACTCGTCAATAAACGCGCCATCGGTGAAGGCCCAGATTGTGTAACCGAGATCTGTAGTATCCAGATTTAATTCAGCGGCTCGTTCCCAATCGGGTCGGACCTCGATCATGGGTTGACCCATGCTCAAGCTTGAGGGCTGGGGTCTGACTTGCGGCCCATCAAATATCTCGTTCGCGCGCAAGAATGCTTTCAATCCGGCGCTAAATAAAGGTTCAAGCTCAGCGCCGCTAATATCGACATTAATACTGCGCGAACCGCCTAAATTGCTCGCGAATATCGATCCTTTTGAAGCGAACGAGCGCACGCCGGGGACTTCTTTAAATCTTTTTGAGGTGGCAGCTACCAAAGCATCTACCTGGTTGCGTTCGGTCACTTCAGGAATAAGTAATACGCTGCCAGCGCGTGCGTAGCCGATGAAAAAATTGAGCGCCGGCACAGGGGCCTTGCCGCTGGCGAAATCATTAGGATCGGCGCCAACAAAAGGGACAAAATAGTCATTCAATTCGCGAATGATACTGTCCATCGTTTGAATGTTGTAACCCGGTGGCGAAAACATGAAGGCGAATATTTTCTTCTCTTCACCTTCGGGTAAATATTCTGCCTTTGGGGTAAGTTCTTTAATAATACCGAACGACAATAGAATCGTGGCGGCCACAACGGCGGTGCGGCGCACGGGACTAACGATGAACCAGCGAACAAGACCGACAATGAAATTTGCGAAGCGTGCGCCCAAACGATGAATTAAGCCAATGGGGCCACGTGGTGTTTCTGGCGTGGTAAGTAAACGGCTTGCGGCCGCTGGTACCAAGGTGATCGCAATAATCATTGACATGAAGATGGACGCCGAAATGGCAATTGCGATATCGGAGTAGAGTTGTCCTGCCTCCTCCTTAATAAATACGACCGGTAGGAAAACAAATATGGTCGTTAGAGTAGAAGCAAGCACGGCAGGCCATACCTCTTTCACACCGGTGATTGCGGCACTCACTCGACTTTTCCCCAGCGCGAAATGTCGATACACGTTTTCCAGGACAACGATACTGTTATCAAGGGTCATGCCAATGGCGAACGCGATGCCCGCTAGGGAAATCACATTAATCGTGCGCCCTGTGATTAACAGACCGAAGAACGCGACGATGGTGCAAATGGGTATTCCCATGGCACCGATCAACGTGGCTGGCGTGGAGGCGAGGAATATGTAGAGCACCAGCGTGGTTAGCAAGGCACCAATGAGTAAATTTTGGCCAACCACTTCTACGGCATCGCGAACATATTGCACGTCTTCACTGCTTAGCTCCATCATTAAGCCATGCTTGGCAAGCAGTCCTTGGTTCAACTCTTCAACCTCGACCATGACATCGTTCAAGGCTTCAACGACATTGGCCCCGACCATGCGACGAACACCCATGGTGATATTCGGTCTGCCGTTGGCATAGGAAACGTTCCGCACTTCGAAACTATCGAGCTCTGCATAGCCCAGCTCTTTTAGTCGAATTGGTACACCGGCGCGACGCGCGACGATTAACTCTTCGATTTCTTCGATCTTGGTAAAGCGCCCCATGGTTCTGACGATATAGCGACGTTTGCCAGCATCTAGATCGCCGCCCGAAACGTCGCGATTTCGTCCGCGCAACGCATCGCGCAGTTGAGCAACGCTTATCCGTCGCTCAGCCAGCTTTGCAGGGTCTACATAAATTTTGATTTGGCGTTCCGCGCCGCCCCACACCTCCACTTCGGAGACGCCGGCGACACGTTCTAAGGTGGTCGCAACGTTATCCTTCAGCAGGTCGCGCATTAAGCTGATATTGACCTGTTGCGGGTTGCCCGGTAGCGGGGTGACGCGAAAAAACATGAACGGATTGTTCGATGTAGAGCTCGTGACTATCCGTGGCTCGTCCACGTTCTCCGGGTAGGTCGGAACCTGTGATAAGGCGTTGTTGACTCTGATCAAGACATCGTTCAGTTCGACTCCGTATGGAAACTCAAGCTGAATATTGCCGGCACCCGTGTTGGATTCAGAAATCATGCGTTCCAGGTAGGGAATATTTCGCAAGTAGTCTTCTTGCTCGATAATGATTTCTTTCTCAACGTCTTGCGGCGTGGCGCCTGGCCAGGAAGTCCGCACGCTGACCACTCGCGCATCGAGGTCCGGGATCATTTGCTTCGGCACTTGAAACACGGCGCTAATGCCGAAAACGCAAACGACGAGTATCGCAACGGTGACGATAATCGGTTTACGAATGGCGAATTCGATCATGGCTAGTAAGGAGGTGGAACTTCCGAGGCTACTCTAACCGTTTGTCCCGGGCGTAAGATTTCGTTACCGCGAATCACGGTAAATATCCCTTCGTTTAGTTCGCTATCAACTAGTTCAATACCACCGCGAAACGAACGCCCGGTCGTTACATTAACTTCTTCAACTTTGTTCACGCCGTCCTCCGTGGTGATAATCCAAACGGTTGTGTCGCCATTCGGTTTCCGCACCAATGCGTCACGCGCTGCGAGCAAGCTCGGCGCTTGATTTTTGCCGGCTAAACTCAAAGTCGCTTTGGCGGTCATGCCAGGTGCTAGTAGACCCTCTTCATTGGGGATGTCAATGCGCACTCGAAACGTACGCGACGTTTCGTCGCTAATCGGGATCACAGCCGAGATTGTCGCTTCAATGTCTCTATCGGGAAGCGCATCAAACCGAATATGTACGGGTGTGCCAACCTCAGTCGCTTGGAAATAATATTGGGGTACAGGGATCTCCAGACGCAACAAAGTTGAACTCGTGGATTCAAATTTG
>JBCCFA010000232.1:0-7257 GCA_039029975.1 Pseudomonadota bacterium | reverse complement strand
GGTAGCCAGGCGCCACCCCACGAATGTGGAACATCCGCGATGTTTTGGGGTGATGACTTTACGGCGCAAGCGATGGCCGAAAAGTATTCGCTATCCTACCTTCCTTATTCGATTGAGGAGCGTGACTTAGGACAGATTATCGAACATTCGGGCAACGGCGAACCAAAAATTATATTGGTTAATCACCCTACAGGACCAACAATCGCGAGGCAGGAGGAGGTAAGCCTATTGGATTTCGAGCATCAGTGGGGTGCAAGCATTTTTCGCGCATTGCGCTGGGGAAAGATCGATCAGCTTCGGATTAGCGACCCGCGCAGAACCTTAGTTGTTAGGCCGACTGCTAGCTGGAAATTTTGGCGACGGTCTAGTTACTTCAGTGAGCGTCTGAAAATTGATATCGATCAAACGCGGATTGGTGAAGACGTTAGGTCCGATGAATCCCGCGATTAGAAGGAGGGCCACACCTGAGCACGCCTTTGGCGATGAGCTTGGGCCCATTCTCAAACGCGTCTTCGCCGCGCGCGGCATCTGCTCAGATGCGGAGCTGGATCTTTCGCTGAAAACACTCATCCCAAGCGATCAACTTTCCGGCATAAATGAGGCGACGCAACTATTAGCGGAGGCGATTGCAACGGACAAACGGATTTTAATCGTCGCCGATTTTGACGCCGACGGTGCCACCAGCTGTGCGGTTGCGGTGCGGGGGTTGCGCAACATGGGCGCTGTCACGGTGGATTACATCGTGCCAAATCGATTTGCCTATGGTTATGGACTTACGCCTGAAATAGTCAATATTGCGCTCCGCGAACAACCGGATTTGATCATTACGGTCGACAACGGCATTTCAAGTATGGCCGGTGTGAAAGCCGCGCGTGACGCTGGCGTCGATGTGTTAATCACTGACCATCATCTGCCGGGGCAGGATATTCCTAATGCGAATGCGATCGTTAATCCTAATCTTCATGATGATTCTTTTGGTTCGAAAAATTTAGCCGGCGTCGGCGTTATTTTCTATGTGCTGTTGGCGCTAAGAATGGAGCTACGAACGCGACATTGGTTCGGCGACAATAAAATTAAAGAACCGAATTTAGCAGAACTTCTCGACCTGGTGGCTTTGGGCACCGTCGCAGATGTCGTACCGCTCGATAGGAATAATCGTATTCTTGTGGAACAAGGTTTACGACGTATCCGAGCCGGCAAAACCATCGCCGGCATAGCCGCATTAATTGAGGTCGCCGGCGCAAACCAACGCAGACTCTCGTCCAGTGATTTAGCCTTCGCGCTTGGCCCAAGGCTTAATTCGGCAGGTCGGTTGGCCGATATGGGTTTGGGTATTGAATGCTTGTTGAGTGACAGCGAAAGCAAGGCGCGACAATTGGCCGAACGTTTGCAACAGCTCAATCTTGAGCGTCGAGAAATTGAACGGGAGATGAAAGGTCAAGCAACAAGCTTTTTGAGTTCGCTAACGATTGACAGCGGCGAGTTGCCTGCAGGCTTGTGTTTTTTCGATGCCAGCTGGCACCAAGGGGTTGTCGGTATTGTCGCGTCCAGAATTAAGGATCAATGCCATCGCCCGGTAATTGCCTTTGCGCCTGACGAGTCGGGGCAACTTAAGGGCTCGGGTCGTTCGATCCCGGGACTGCACTTACGCGACTTATTGGATCTACTCGCTACGCGACATCCCAATTTATTATCCAAATTTGGAGGCCACGCCATGGCGGCGGGTTTATCGATTGAGGCACAAGATTTTGCGGAATTTTCGGCGATATTCGCAGACCTCGCGGCCCAATCCGTGAATGAAACCATGCTCCAGAAAACGCTGGAGACGGATGGTGCGCTGGACGATCAATATCTCGATATATCGCTCGCCGAAAAACTCCGCACCGCGGCACCCTGGGGCCAAGCGTTTCCCGCGCCCCTGTTTGATGATGATTTCGATATTGTTTCGCGTCGTGTGGTTGGGGAGTATCACTTGAAACTAAAATTGCGTCGTGCTCAAGGTCAACGCGTTGTCGACGGCATTGCCTTTAATGCCGGTCAGCAAGCCTGGGCTTCGGACGCCAATCGGATTAGAGCAGTATATCGGCTAGACGTTAATGAATATCGGGATGCGCGCAGCGTACAGCTACTAATAGAACACGCGTCAGAAATTTAGGACTGCTGACGCACGAAATGGCCGTGGTGCTAATAGATGATTGTTCCCAGCGGTCGCTGGCCTCGGTACAATAAGCGCAACTTTCTATTTTAAATTTTCAGGCCACCCATCACGATGGAACTAAACGCGACTTTTGTTCGACTTAAAGACCTTGCCGACCGCAGCAACGCGCTTCGGAGGTATCTTTGACTTCGATACAAAGGCAGACCGTTTAGTCGAAGTTTCTCGCGAGCTGGAAAGCAGCGATATTTGGAACAATCCCGAGGTCGCCCAGGCCCTTGGTAAAGAACGCGCCGAGCTTGAGAAAATCACGAGCACGCTAGAGGTTGTCGCTTCGGGTTTATCCGATGCGGAAGAATTGCTCACACTTGCTGAAGAAGAGGACGACTCAGCTACCGTTGCAGAAGTGATTGCGGATATCGACGGCTTAGAGGCCAAAATAGCTGGCTTAGAATTTCGTCGCATGTTTTCCGGCGAAATGGATGCGGCAAATGCGTTTATCGATATACAAGCCGGGTCAGGTGGCACCGAAGCGCAAGACTGGGCGGAAATGCTGCTCAGAATGTATCTTCGTTGGGCCGAAGCGCATGAGTTTGGCGCCGAAATGATTGAAGTTTCGCCGGGTGAAGTTGCCGGCGTTAAGAGCGCAACTGTGAGGGTAACGGGCGAGTACGGATTTGGTTGGTTACGGACTGAGACGGGTGTCCATCGTCTGGTGCGAAAATCGCCGTTTGATTCTGGTAATCGACGGCATACGTCGTTTGCATCAGTTTTTGTGTCACCTGAAATAGACGACGACATCGACATCGATATTAATCCCGCTGATCTGCGTATTGATACCTACAGGGCCAGCGGCGCGGGTGGCCAGCATGTGAATAAAACGGATTCTGCCGTACGTATCACTCATGAGCCTAGCGGCGTTGTTGTCCAGTGCCAAAACGAACGCTCGCAACATAAAAACAAAGATCAGGCGATGAAATTATTGCGCGCGCGACTCTACGAAATAGAAATGCTCAAGCGGAACGAAGCCCAGCAAGCGGAAGAGGACGCGAAAGCCGATATCGGCTGGGGATCTCAAATTCGATCTTACGTGCTTGATCAATCCCGTATTAAAGATCTCCGAACCCAAGTTGAAACGGGCAATACGCAAGCCGTGTTAGATGGTGATTTGGATCAGTTCATTGAAGCAAGTTTAAAACAAGGGGTGTGATCAAATCCCAAACCACCGAAATGGTTATTAACTATGAGTGATAACGAAAAAATTGGCACCGAAGAGCAAATCATCGCGCAACGACGGGCGGCCCTAACTGAGCTTCGGGAACAAGGAGTCGCATTTCCAAACGACTTTCGTCGCGATGTGTTGGCCGCTGAGTTGCACGAGAAATTCAAAGACGTCGATGCTGAGCAGTTGGCGGCTAATCCCTATCGGATTGCGCTCAGCGGAAGAATGATGACGCGGCGGGTGATGGGTAAATCATCGTTTGCTCATATTCAGGATATGTCGGGCCAGATTCAGCTCTACGTTAAAAAGGACCAGCTTGGCGACGATCCTTATCAGGCGTTCAAAAAGTGGGACATCGGCGATATCGTTGGCGCCGTTGGCACCATGTACCGAACCAACAAAGGTGAACTTTCGGTCATGGTGGAAGAGTTACAGTTGCTAACCAAATCGCTGCGTCCTTTACCTGAGAAATTTCACGGCTTAACCGATCAAGAAACGCGTTATCGGCAACGCTATCTCGATTTGATGATGAATGAAACCTCACGCGACGTATTCAAGGTGCGGACGCGTACCATGGCTTTTATTCGCCAGTTTCTCGATCAAAAGGGATTCATGGAAGTTGAAACACCCATGATGCAGATGATTCCTGGCGGTGCGACGGCGAGACCGTTTGTGACTCATCACAATAGTCTCGATATGGATTTGTACCTCAGGATTGCACCGGAGTTATATCTTAAGCGGCTCGTTGTTGGCGGCTTCGAAAAGGTTTATGAGATTAATCGTAACTTTCGAAATGAAGGGCTTTCAACGCGCCACAATCCGGAATTTACCATGCTCGAGTTCTACGAAGCCTATCAAGACTATCGCCATCTAATGAGCTTGACCGAAGAGCTTCTTCGAGAACTCACCCAGGCGATTTGCGGCAGCGGCACGATTGATTATCAGGGCGAGCGCTTAAATTTCGACGAGCCTTTCACTCGCATGACGATGGTCGAATCCATTCTGGCGCGCAATCCAAGTCTTAGCCCTTCATCAGTCGAAGACTTAGCGGCGCTTAGTGCGTATGCTGAGTCTATTGGGGTGAAAGTTGAACCAAGTTATGGGCTCGGTAAGGTCCAAACGGAAGTATTCGAGAAGACTGTCGAAGAAAACCTCATGCAGCCGACCTTTATTACTGAGTATCCTGCTGAAGTATCGCCGCTTGCCCGCCGCAATGATGCAAACGCGTTTGTTACCGATAGATTCGAATTTTTCGCCGCGGGTCGCGAGATTGCCAACGGGTTTTCGGAGCTGAATGACGCTGAAGATCAAGCAGAGCGGTTTAATCAGCAGGTCTCGGCAAAATCTGCCGGCGACGCGGAGGCGATGCATTTTGACCAAGATTATGTGACTGCCTTGGAATATGGCTTGCCGCCGACTGCGGGGGAAGGCATAGGGATTGACCGGTTAGTGATGCTGTTGACTGACTCTCCGTCTATTCGGGACGTTATCCTGTTTCCGCATATGCGCCCAAGGTGAGGGATGGGCCGTTTATTGGCGTAATTTCACAAAAAAATCATATTCATGGAAACTCTCGGCTACACTAATGGTCATATCCAGGTACGTAAGGATTTCATTCATATGGGGAATCCAATCGCAAATGGAACGTGCCGATGGCACACAACCAAACCCAATCGCCTAGCGACGGGTTTTAAGACTTAAGTTATATCCTAGGAGATACATTCGATGGCTAAAAAACCAAGCTTGAAGCCGATTTCGGCTGCTTTAGGTACGACGTTTGCTGTGACACTCGCGGCATCACCTTTAGTCAATGCCGAGCAAAACCCGTTCAGCATGACCAACTTAGAATCTGGCTACATGGTTGCCGGTGACCATGAAGGCAAATGTGGTGAGGGCAAGTGCGGCGGCGACAAAGAAGCCGAAGGCAAATGCGGTGAAGGCAAATGCGGCGGCGAAAAAGAGGCTGAAGGCAAATGCGGTGAAGGCAAATGCGGCGGCGAGAAAGAAGCCGAAGGCAAATGCGGTGAAGGCAAATGCGGCGGCGAGAAAGAAGCTGAAGGCAAATGCGGCGAAGGCAAATGCGGTGGCGACAAAGAAGCCGAAGGCAAATGCGGCGAAGGCAAGTGCGGTCACTAAGCGACTGATTCATGCCTAAGCACTTTCCGGTTATAGGAAAAGGTCTGGGGCTCCGGCGGTCGCAAATGCGATCGCTGGAGCAACATGATCTAGGTACCGTCGATTTCATGGAGGTCGCGCCGGAAAACTGGATCGACGTTGGCGGTCATTACGGACGACGATTCAAACACTTCACAGAGTCAATGCCTTTTGTGGCTCATGGTTTGTCGCTTAACCTGGGCGGACCAGCACCACTTGATGAACCCTTCATCAGACGAATCAAACAATTTCTCGATCAACATCACGTGCGTTGCTATAGCGAACACTTAAGCTATTGCGGAGACGATGCGCACCTGTACGACTTGATGCCAATTCCGTTTACCGACGAATCCGTCCTCCATGTCGCGGAACGAATAAAGCGCACGCAAGATATTCTGGAACGCAGGATGGCCGTTGAAAACGCCTCCTATTATTGTTCCCCTGGCTCGCAGATTACCGAATTAGAATTTGTCCGCGCGGTGCTAGAAGAAGCCGATTGTGATTTGTTGTTGGATGTGAATAACGTGTATGTGAATAGCGTTAATCATGGCTACGATCCGGTAGAGTACCTACACGGCTTACCCGGTGATCGAATCGCGTACGCGCATATCGCGGGGCACTATAATGAAGCCGACGATCTGATCGTGGACACCCATGGAGCAGATGTCATTGACCCGGTATGGGCGCTGCTTGACGAGGCTTATCGACACTTTGGTGTCTTCCCCACATTACTCGAGCGGGATTTTAATATTCCGCCGCTAGAAAACCTCTTAGACGAAGTCACAAAAATAGGCGACATTCAAAGCCGCTACGAACAACTAGATAGCATTGCCGTTCTGGAAAGCGCAAAGTAGAGTCGTCACCGTGACGACCGAACGACCCAAATTTCAGCAAGTCCAATATCAATTCACCCGCCATATGCGGGATCCGGATCATAATCCCGCGTTTGACGAAATCGAACCGCGGCGCATGAAAGTTTACGCCGATCTCCTGTTTAACAACGTTAAGAGTTTTTTGGAAAACAGTTTTCCGGTGTTGGCTGGCATTATTGATGAGGAACGCTGGACAGAAATTTGCCGTGATTACTTTAAACGTCATCAGGCTAGAACCCCGTTATTTCCGAAAATGCCGCAAGAGTTTCTACATTACCTGGCGGATGAATTCGAGCCAACAGAGACTGATTTCGTGTTTCTACAAGAGCTTGCACACTACGAATGGTTAGAGCTAGAAACCCTGCTTGACGAGCGCGAGATCGAAGCAGTTCAAGTGGATGCCGAAATCTCGCTTTTGGCAGGGTCCCCGGTACTTAACCCAACCGCCCGTCCGCAGGCCTATCAATTCCCTGTCCACCGCATTTCAAAAGATTATCTACCGAAAGATGCCACTAGCTCGCCGACCTATATCGTTGTTTATCGGGATCGCGAAGACAAAGTCGGATTCTTGGAATTGAATCCCATTACGGCGCGGCTCATCGAGCTGATGTCGCGAGATGAGCCGGAATCGGGTCAGTCTATGCTTGAGCAAATAGCGAGTGAAATGGGCCATGCTAACCCAGAAGTCGTGATTAACGGCGGCTTAGAGATTATGCAGCAGTTGGTCGACAAGGCAGTTCTGCTTGGGGCTAAAGAAATCACTAAGTAAAAAGATAAATCGGACGATACTGACTGGATAAGATCGCGAAATTACCAGGACTAGCCACCTACTAGCTTTTCTAGATCGGAAGAGC
>JBCCFA010000231.1:0-7348 GCA_039029975.1 Pseudomonadota bacterium | reverse complement strand
GCCACGACTGAGGGTTCAGTAGCCGCGTCTTCCTGTCGGTCTCCAATGTTGTACGCCACTAACATTCGTGTGGCATGTGAACAATATGGCGCGGACGGAATGGCGAGCCTGTATAACTCGAGCGAGTTTATTTCTGGGTTGAAAACTCAATCAACCGAACAAGAAAATTCTAGCGGTGAAGCAGCTAAATCTTCCTAATCTGAATTAGCGTTCGGCGAGTGTTGCCGAACGCTTCTTCACCCCCGTTCATTCGTTTTTGCGGTTCGACGAAATGCTAAGTAGCTAGCGGTATTTTCAATAATTCTCCGTAAGCGGCAGAAACATCGCCGTCGACAACCGGAAGCGCATTCAATAGCAATAAATTATCAACAACACTACTGTATTCGCGAAGCCGCTTGCGACAATCTTCAAGCGTCCCAGCAATCGTCAATCGGTCAATACATTCATCAGGAATCGCAGCGACACTGGTTTCCAAATCGCCGGCAGGCATGGATTTTAATAATACATCTGCAGCTTGACTGAAACCCTGTTCGCGCATCGTATATTCATAATATGGATGTGGAAGCGGCGCATACAAATGACACAAGGCTTCTCTCGCGGCTCGACGTGCGCGTTCACGATCTTCATCTACCGCAACGATGGCGACGGCCGTCCAACTCAGCGTATCCGGATCTCGATCCACTTCACTTGCAGCCGACGCTGCTTGCGGTCGCAAAACATCGCGGATGTAGTCAACAGACAGCGTCGCGCCACCGCCGATACCGTCGGCATTTTGAGCCGCAATCCGCATCATTCGCGGGAAAACTGCCGCCAATACGACGGGAAAAGGTGAGGCCAGCGGATTTATCACCGGCGTCCAGTTCATCTGATGAATAGCGCCGTTAAAGTTAACTTCGTTGCCGGCAGGTGTACGCGCCATAACTTGCATTAGCTCCACGTACTCGCGCATTTTAGTTAGCACGCGAGCGTGCGCGATACCCTGCCATTGCTCGTTAATGATTTTGTTTCCTCCGCCCACACCAAGCACCAAACGTCCGCGACTGTATTCGTTAAAATCGATCGCCGACATACCGGTTAGCAAGGGGCTGCGTCCGTAAGCATTAACCACGTAGGGCCCTAGGCGAATCGAACTTGTGGCGCTGGCCATTGCCGTGAGTGGAACCCATGCGCTGCGCCAGGCTTCGGCCATGCAAGCTAAGGTGAAACCATTTTTTTCCGCCTGTTGGGTAATGCCAACGAGATGGGAAATTTGCATATCGCCGCCGGTAAAGATCAGTCCTATTTCCATGGTAATGTCCGCAGATGAAAGAATTAATAAGGACTACGCAAGCCGGCGCGCTCCATCCGCGGGAGCACTTCGTCGCGAATAATTTCAAAGTCATTTAGGTAATCGGGTAGAGCAAAAGCCATCCCGTCGATTCCGGCGTCGCTTAGTTTTTGCCAGGTACTGACCACATAGTCTGGATCGCCGACAATCGGGAAAGTCCCCATACCGCTCATCAAACGATGCAAAAAATGTGGTTGCCGCAAAACTTCCAGCGGGACCGACTTAATCTCTTCGTAGGCCTTCAGTAGGAAATGGCCGGCGTCCCAATCACCTCGTTCATGAACAAGGTAATCGTAATACTCTTGAGTTTCTTTTTGTGTCTTGCGGCAAAACACGTGACCGCTTGCGTAGATCTTTATCTTACGTGGTCCCATCGCTTGGCGAATCGCACGGACTTCCTCGGCAATAATCGATGGATCTGCGATCACCATAAACAAGGCATCGGCCTGACTTAGAGCGAATTTTCTTCCGGTCGAGGACGAACCAGCACTTACCGCGATCGGGTAATCGTTGCCGACCGGTTTGGGTCCTCCCCATACATCCTTTAGTTGGAAGAACTTACCGTTGAAATCGAACCCCTCTTCCTGAGTCCATATACCGCGAACAATTTGTAACCACTCTTCAAGATAGGCATAACGTTCATCGTGATCATCGAATGGTATGCCGAACATGTTAAACTCAGTGATGCTGTAGCCAGCAAGCAGATTTAAACCAAGCCGACCATCGCCAATATGATCACAGGTCGTCGCTTGTTTTGCCGCAAAAATTGGATGCAGAAATGGCACATGTACCGTCGCGAAAACGTGAATACGCTTGGTTGCGGCTAGCATCCCAGCCGCCCACACCATGGACTCATGAAATTCTCCGTCCCTGGCGGCTTTGCCTTCAAGACCGCGCCATCCGGCCAAAGGTAGGAGAAATTCAAGCCCGGCATCTTCCGCTACTTGGGCTAAATTGGACATATTCTCCCAACTCGCATCCCACCGTTCTGGCGCCAGGGTACTGGTTAACCCACCTTCGCGGTTGAAAGAGAATAATCCAAGCGCAAATTTGTTGTCGCCCGGAAATTGTCGAGTCGTTACTCGTTGGTTAAGATCATTATCAGCCATAGCGTGATTCCATATTGAGCAAATAAGATTGTCGCATTAGTGAGCCAGATCCCGAAGACAAAATTCAGCGGCCGACCCGCATCGTTCCAACTTACGGCAAGCCAAGTTACCGGATCGTACCGGTCGCTGGCTTGGTTTAGGTCAGCCGACCAGAAAAACTGAGCAATATCAAAATTTAATAAAATACACATATAATGGACGGAATCAGCTCTTAGCCCGAGTCGTTGTACGCTGAACTATCTGTTAAATTTAATCCAATAATTAGACCCGTAAAGGAGAGCCAACCATGGACCAAGCATTGATACGCGGCCTCGCATCGAATCTAGACGGTAAATTGCTGTGCCCAAATGACGAGGGCTACGACGAAGCAAGAACCATTTGGAATGCCATGATTGACAAGCGGCCGGCGGGTATTGCGCGTTGCACCTGTACTGCGGACGTTGTGCAAGCGGTTAATTTCGCGCGCAAACATGATCTACTAGTATCGGTTAAAGGTGGCGGCCATAACGTTGCCGGCAACGCCATTTGCAACGACGGCTTGATGATCGATTTAAGCTTAATGAATCGGGTGCAAGTTAACGAGGCCCAGCAACGAGCTAAAGTTCAAGGTGGTGCCACCTTAGGTGACGTCGACAGAGGAACAGATGCGCACGGTCTGGCAGTACCTGCCGGTATCGTGTCTGAAACTGGGGTCGGTGGACTTGCACTGGGTGGCGGGGTTGGATGGCTCGTTCGTAAATACGGGATGACCTGCGACAACTTAGTTTCGGCCGAAGTTGTGACTGCCAACGGCGAAGTGTTGATCGCCAGTGAATCTGAAAATAGCGATTTATTCTGGGGACTGCGCGGCGGTGGCGGAAATTTCGGTGTGGTCACCGAGTTTGAGTTCCGTGCGCATCCGGTAAAGCAAGTCATAGGCGGGATGATTGTGCATCCGCGCGAAGCAGCCAGAGACGTATACCGCTTTTATCGAGATTTCACCCAAACGGCGCCTCTAGAACTTACCGCTTACTGCGCCATGTTATCGCTACCAGATGGCACACCTGCGACAGTTGTGATTGCTTGCTATTGCGGTAGCGAGAAAGATTCCGAAACTGTGCTTAAACCGCTGAGAGAATTTGGCTCGCCAATCGCCGATATGCTCGCACCAATGCCGCGAATCGAAATGCAAACCATGTTCGATGCGGGTTTCCCGAATGGAAATCGCAATTACTGGAAATCGATGTTTCTAGAAGAACTCACCGACGATGCTATTGACACGCTCGTTGAGCACGGCAACCGCGCGCCCTCACCATTGTCCGCCACAATGATCGAATACTATTATGGGGGACCTTCCAGCGAGATTGGTGAAACCGAAACGGCCTTCGCACATCGGGCCGCACAATATGATCTCGGTGTTGTTGGACAGTGGGTTGAAAACGCCGATGATGATTCAAATATTCAATGGGTAAGAGATACCTATTCTGCCCTTGAACCATTTGGAAACGGGCGAATCTACGCCAACTTAATGGGCGCTGAGCAAATGGAGCAGGAAGACCAGCTCCGTGCGGCATTCGGTGCGAATTATGATCGCCTAGTGGAATTAAAACGAAAGTATGACCCGAATAATTTCTTTAGGATGAATCAGAACATTAAGCCGTAGCCAAAGACAAGCGGTTATGTCAATGGTTTGGCGATTACGAACCACCTGTCGTTTTGCGTTCAGGGCAGGGGATATTCACTAATCGTTTAGCGAAGATATATCAGGCACATGGACAATCTACAACGAATCGAAACTTATTTTGATGCTTGCTCCACTGGCTCAGTAGAAGATGTGACAGAAAATTTTACGAGCGATGCAATTATTTATGACACAAACCATGAGCCGGTGCGTGGTGCTGAAAACATTGGTCGCTTCTGGTCAAAGATCCAAGAGCGCTGGCAAGGTGCAACTTGGTATGTGAATTCCTGTCTCATGGAAGCTGACAAAGCGGCTATCGAATGGACAATGACCGGCACGACTTCGAGTGGCCCGTTCACCGTACGCGGTTCGGAACATTATCGTTTTGTGGATGGTAGAATTGACCAAATTCGACAATATTGGTCGTTTGATAGCGAAAATTTAGATACGAGCTTGGTAGGTTTCCCGTATTCGTCTGACCCTGGTCAAACGATTGACCGCTGAGACTGGAGAGATTTCTTGTCGCTTGGAACTTATTCGACGGTAGAAGCGTCGGCTAAGTCGTTAATGGAATCTTGCTGACAAGTAGAAACCGCTAAGGAAGGACTGTCCAAGTACAACCCGAACGGGGCCGTCTTGGCCAGCACGTCCATACCGATTATGTTGCGCCCGCCGCTCGCCATCACGGCTACTTCGATTTTGCCAAGCTTGCACAACCGGCCAAGTTTGAAACCGCTAATTTCGTAAACCTTGGTTTTCTGATATTTCCCATTTGCTAATCTAGCAGCGATCGAACGCGTCGCGACCACAGCTTGCGTGTTCTTTAGTTTCTTAAAGTGGGCCGCGCTGATCGTGGAAATTGCGGCGCCGGTGTCGATCAAGAATTGTTCTGGTGCGGATGCGCCGAATTGCCCGGTCACCTCAAACGTACCAGCTTTGGTCGCAGAAACCGGCAACTGCAATTGAAATTCCGCAAACGCAGACTGCGAAATGAAAAGTAGTGCCAAAGCCAGAAAGATTATTTTGTGTAGGTAACGCATCTGTGGGCCACTCTAAGGTCATCTTTCACGGTTGTTGCAAATTGCAGTCCAAATATTTAATTGGATAAAAATCAACACTTTAGAGTGGTTCTTCCAACCCGCGCACATATTTAGTACATTTACGCACTATAATTGTGCGGAAATGGGAGTTTTCGGTGCGCCCGTGATTTCACGGCTGACCTGTTCGAAAAAACTGCCCACGCGCTAGATGCAACCTAATTGGGACAGACAAAGGGAACAAGTCACAGGAATGATTCGGGATATTTTTGGAGAAATGATATGAGTAAGCCATTTATTGATAAGGTCTTAAAACTATCGGCATTAATAATTTTATCCGTGCTACTTTGTACCCAGTCCTCAGCCGACGATTTGGTTCCAGTAAGAACGGTTGATTTCAAGGGCAAACCCCCTTTCAAAAGGCAAGTTGAGTATTTGCCGGCAGCAGATATCGCCGCTCTAGAAACTGGAAACGAACGTAAGACAACTCGAGTTCGCTCAGTCGACTTCCGCGGCAAACCACCGTTCCGTCGCAACGTAGAAACTCTGGAAGTAGTGGACTTGGCCCCGCTGGAAGTGGAAGACAACACCAAGCGTCGAGTGTTTCGCGGTAAACCGCCGTTTAAACGATAAATTCGTTAAATAGATTCAGTTGCGCCCATCGATCGATGGGCGCAACGAATAAAACCACCGTTGGGCGACGACGGCTAGTCTTCGCACCCATCTGCAGACTGTCGCGCTCGCAACTAGCAACCGTGCTCTAAATCTCTCGCATTAATTAGTTCAGTCGATTCCGTCTGATAGCGGATGTGCCGCGAGCGCTACCGTTCTTAAATCACGCGTCTTTGGAAGCGTGTGCACGTGAACCCGCACTCTCTTTGTGTCGCTCACGACGATACGCCTTGGCGATACCCCCTCCCTTCGAATCGACAACGCGAAAGGTTTTTGGCCTAGTTAGGAAGGGGCGTTAGAATATTGAGCCATCGAGATTTACCCACACGCTGTTAATTCTCTCCAATCCCTCACTTTCGGATAACCCAACACCATGTCTGCGCTTGAAACTGGTCTTCCTAAATGGGTGTTAAGTCACCGCCTTCTCGTTATCGCTTTATCTGTACTCTGTGTTTACGTGCTGGGATACGGCACGACGAAGTTAGCATTCGACACGAGCTACCGGGTTATCTTTAGCGAAGACAACCCTGAGTTGCTGGCCTTCGAGCGCATCGAAGAGACCTATATCAAAGATGACAATGTTCAGCTCATCATCGCACCCCAAGACGGAGATATCTTCACTCGAAAAACTCTGGAGATTATTGAAGGGCTCACTAATGAGGCGTGGCAAACGCCTTTTTCGAACCGCGTCGACTCAATCACCAATTTCCAATTCACGGAAGCAGAAGAGGATGATTTGATCGTGTGTGACATGGTTAAAAATGCCACCGACCTAAGCGATAAGGCATTACTCAAAGTAAAACAGGAAGTTCTTGCTGAACCGACAATTCTTGGCCGGTTGATTTCGCGGCAAGGTCACGTAAGCGCGATTAACGTTACGGTGCAGCTGTCGCCGGAAGAACGCACCGACGCGACGCAAAAAATCATGGCGCATGTTCGCCAAATGGCGGCTGAGGTGCGAGAACAGCACCCGGACATCTCCACTTATATCACTGGGATGGTGCCGTATGACCAAGCTTTTCTCGAGAGCGCCGTTTACGATAGCTCGGTGTTGTTTCCGATTGCGCTAGCTCTAATGGTAATTTGCCTCGCGCTATTGGCCGGCGGTTTTTTTGGCACGCTTGTAACCGTTTTGGTGATTTTTATGTCGGTTGTTGCGGCCATGGGTGCCGGTGGCCATCTGGGATTTCCGCTTACCGGTTCTTCAACCTCCGTACCGATCATAATTTTAACCGTGGCAGTGGCGAACGCCGTGCATGTATTAGTGACGTTTAATCATGAATACCGAAAAAATCGCGATAAACATAGCGCGATGTTTGAAAGTCTAAGGGTCAACTTGCAACCGGTAATGTTGGCGAGCGTTACCACCGCGATTGGTTTTATGACAATGAATTTTTCCGAGGTGCCACCGTTTCAGCATCTTGGTACTCAAGTAGCGGTTGGCGTATTGATGTCTTTTCTTTTAACAATAAGTTTCTTGCCTGCCCTGCTGACAATGATGCCGGTAAAACCGCCGAAGGAAGCTTCCGGCCAAGGCACTTGG
>JBCCFA010000230.1:0-7353 GCA_039029975.1 Pseudomonadota bacterium | reverse complement strand
TTGCAGGTTGAGTTTGCTGATTTGCACGGCTTTCGTCTGCTCGAAGAGCGTCGGTCCAGTCAGCAGCACCCTAGGTTTGAAAGGCGACGCTATGGTTTGCCTATGCTTGTATTAGGCGCCAGTATTGCCGGCATCTCGCAGCCCGAATTGTGTCATGCGCATGGAGATCATGCGCACGCTGATGTTGATTTCGGTGCCAAAGACATGCAGACCGTGGAAAGCGACGAGCAAATTGTTTACCAGCTGCTCGCATGGATAAGCGCGCAAGACATTTCGGTGTCAACATTACTCCAAAGTCCCAAAGTAGAACGCTCGACACCACGTCAAATGTTGCGGATGGCTTTTGGTGAGGATATGCCGGCATCTATGAAGGCAAGCGAACTAAAAGTTTTTGGCTTATATAACTTTAAAAACGAAACCGTTTACTTGTTAAATGAAATCCAGCTCGACACCATTCGTGGTCGCGCAGTACTGGTCCATGAGTTAGTCCACTACGCGCAATATCGAGATGGCGAGAATAATCGCGTTCGTTGCGTTAACGAGCTAGAGACCCTAGCCTATGAGTTGGAAGCGAAATATCTCGCTGAATATGGTGTCCAACCCGATTTCGATCACCATGACGTTGAACAATTAAGTACCTGCAGAGCCTGACAGCCAAACTCAAGATTGCGCCGCCTAAAAACCTGACTCGCGTATCAGCACGGAGGCGATGCGACGGTAAATTCTCTTCGCTAGACTGATGGTTGTACCGTCAATTGCAGCCACACCACGAATTACTTTGGCATTGTCATCCGGGTAATCCAGTAACTTTAGCGTAATTCGAAACACGCTATTTTCGGGAACGCGGTTCCCCATTTCGTCTTCGCGTACCGCAACGGCGCCGCCGAAAGAAGACTGCAAATAAGGGATGTGTAGTGCCCTCAAATTTGCTCGTTCTATAGCCACAACCTCCGCGGCAAGTTCATCGAGTTCAAGCTCATCGGGATTGAACGTCGCAGGGTCGCCAGCTTGCACTAAAGCCAACGAAGATTCAGTCAAAACGGCTTCAACAAATAAACTTTTGGGTTGTATGAGCTGCGACATCTCAAAATCTGTCGGCAGCCAGCGACCTTCTTGCAATTCGGCATGGGTGTTAACAATTTCGCCGTCAAACGGCGCGACTATCTCCAGCTTATCCGCAAGGGTTAAAAGGCCATCGAGTTTTGACTGATACTCCGCGAGCTCCTGATTAAGAATGAGGAGGTTAGCTCTGTCTTCCTTACTGGCGGCGCGTCGACTGAGTTTTAGATCTATTAAATTCAGACGACGTTGCGTAATCTTAATTTCTTCATCTAACGCCGGATCTTTCAGCCGATAAAGCACATCGCCTGCTTTCACGGTTTGTCTATCATTTACCAATATTTCTGCTAGCAAGGCCGGTTTTTCCGGGTAAATGACGGTTCGTTGCTCCGGCATAATAATACCCGGCGCAGTGACGGTGCCGTACCACGGGAAGAACAACACTACCGCGAAAGCGACTAGGCCTAATAACGAAACGCAGGTCCGACCACGCTTGAAGATTTCGCCGCGCATTGAATTCCAGGCGTTCAATTCGTCCATAATGGGCTTCCCGATAAATTTGTAAGCGCTGGCTAACAGTAAAAGCACTGCCGCCAACTTAAAAAATTTGTTTAAAATCAAAAACGCAATAGAGAAGAATAATAAAGCTCGATAAATCCAAGTTAGCCAGCCATAAATAATCAGCTGTTTCACCCGTTTTGCTGGTAGGGCATCTGGGATGTCATGCTGAATATCAAATAACAACTCTCGCAATCGCCATTTGCCCAATGCAAACGCGCGATTCTGTAAATTTTCGACTTCCCAGTAATCGGACAATAGATAGTAGCCATCGAACTTCATAAATGGATTCACGTTAATCGCAAGCGTCCAGATCCAGCTCGTCGTGGCGAGAAAAAACACCGCGCTGCGATAAGTGCCGTCTGGTAAAAAGCTCCACAGGAAAGTACAAATAATCGCGACGTATAGCTCAACCAAGACGCCGGCCGCGCCAACCAACAAGCGTTGTTTGCGTGATTGGATTCTCCAGGAGTCGCTGACGTCGGTATAGAGCACTGGGAAGAACACCATAAAGGCCACTCCCATATTGCTCACCCGGGCCCCATAACGAGTTGCGGTCACACCGTGGGCAAATTCGTGTATGACTTTGAGCAGAATCAAACTCAACACGAATAGCATGACGCCTTGCCAGGTAAAAAAGTACTCGAAGCTCGTGACGAATGCGTCAAGTTGACGAATCACTAGGTAAACACCGAGTACCGCCATTAGGGCGAGCATGATGCGAAAACCACGCGAGTATAGTGGTTCGCAGATACCCGCCAACATTTTTAGAAGGCGCTCTGCGCGTAAGATAGGAATTCGAAAAAAGAACAAATTGCGGGCAAACCAACCTAGATCCCTGTTCGTTGCTGCCCGATATTGTGCAAGCAAATTTGCTATTTCTTGCGGTTGCTTGGTTTCAATTAAGCTATTCGCTGTTAAGAACTTCAGTACTTCTTCAATATCGTTCGCCGAATACGTGCCGCCAGTCAGGCGTTTGGCGGCGGTGAGAATTGCCTCAACGGTCCCTTCGTGCCAACGCGACAATAGCGCGAATGCTGCTTCGCCGATTTTGAAGTGACGATTTCGAACCGGATCATAGACTGCCCAAGTTTTCGCGCCATTAAGCGCTTCCGGTCCTTCAAATAATTGCAAATCTTGACGTAGCGCCGGAAGTTGGGAGCTCGACACGTGACCTAAAGCCCGAACGTTTGGCGTAATGCCGACAAAGGTCGCCTAAACAAGAAATAGGCTAGTGGTACTTGTTTACCATATAGCTTCGCCGTCCCCTGTTGGCCAATGCGAAACTGCGTAGTGCCGCCAGTAAAGCTAGCGGTGATGCGAAAGGCAAGTACGCCAGAGGGCGTCTGTTCGGCATGATAATTGGCCGAGGTGATTTTCGCTTCTACAGACTCCAGCGGTTGATGATCAAGAAAGATACTGATGGGAATTTCATCGTCGAATAAAATAGCATCTTCGACCGGCAAAAATATCTTCAACTCAACCCTATCAGGATCGGCAATCTCCATGATTCTTTCGCCGACCGTGACCGGTTTACCAATCCAATCAGCACGATCGGTGAATAGTAGTAAACCCGAGTCCGCTGCGGCTATTGCGGCTTTTTCTAATAATTCGACGGCGTAATCGCGCTCCGATAAACGCAGATCATATTCTGCTTTGAGTATCGCTAGTTTTGCCTTGTCTCGTTTATCCGCGAATGCGCCTTGCGATGCTTGCTGATAAGCAGCTTCGGCCACTGCTAAAGCGCGTTCAGCAATTACAAGGTTATTACGTAAGCTCGTGTCATCGAATTTCACTATCTCTTCGCCGGTTTTCACCATGGTGTTTGGGGCGATTGGGATGTCTTGAACGACGCCATCCAAAGGTGCTGTAACGATGCGTGGTTTGCTGGCGGTAACCTCCGCTGGCGCCAAAGTCGAAAGCCGCAGTGGAATCGCCATGACAAGTAAGATCGATATCAAAATCCACCAGAAGAGACGGCGATTTTTCCTTGGCCTGAGTGCGCCATTCTGGGTTAACGCCCCCCAAGCATGGGAGTAAGTCTCGATGACACGACCGCAAATGGTGATGTCATTTTCTTGCCAGGGTTTATCCCGCATCAACCATAAGCCGCCCAGCAACGTTTTATTGGGTGCCAACATGGGGCACCACAGCGCGAATGGTAACGCGTAATCGGACCACTGGTCCGCCAGCCCCTCCTCTAACATCGAGGCATCAATTGCCTGGATTTTGTAATTATCTCGCGCCAGTCGGAGTTTTTTTAATACGCGTTCTAACCATGCGACGAACGGCGCTTGATCTTCAACCACGGCGATATTCGACGCACTGCTAACCTGTAAACCTTTCCTGCCATGATGGACAAGAATTCCCTGCTGGTAATCAACGAGTTTCTTCGTTTCATTAACAATCAAGAATTCAAGCGCTTTTTCGGATCGGGCGCGACGTGCCGATGCCTCCAACTGCATCAGCGTGGATAGCGCTTCCAAATTAACGTCTGGATTACTGGCCATGTTGGCGTTTTAGCTCACTGGCCGATACTTTCGGCAAAGAATATCGCGGTGCCACTCATCCCAGCTATGATGCCTTCGGTGGGCGGATGTTGAAATTGACCTATAACGCGAATAGTTTGGCTTACCGGATCGATAACGGCACCAATCCTTGTCAACGAAGCGGCTAAACGTTCGCCAGTCTCATCAATTAAGAATTCGAAGGGTATTTCTTTTTTAATCCATCGCAACCAATCCGAGGGCACGATTATTTCTATTTCCGGATCCCCAATAGCAAGAACGGACAGTACTTCTGTTTGCGGACCGACAGACTCATGTTCCTCGGCAAGACGCTCAACAACAACACCATCGTAAGGAGCATTCACCTTGCACCGGCTCACGTTCACGCGGGCCAAACGAATCTCCGCCGCAGCCTTTTTCACATCGGCTTCTGCGACGGCCACCTCGATATCGCTAGTTGCGCTAAGTGACGCCAATCGACGCAAATTTTCTAAGCGCTTGTTTTCTCGTTCGTGATCTGCGTTAGCAACGGCAAGCTCGGCATAATAGGCAGCACAGTCAAATTCGACGAGCAACGCGCCTTTCTTAAATCGCTCCCCATTTCTAATTGGTAACTTGGTAATTCGCGCTAATATCTCACTGGAGATGGTCGCTTTAGCGATAGGATTGATTAACCCTCGAGCTTCTTGCTCGGACTCAACGATGATCACCTCAGACGCCAAGGGATCGGCCGCGCGACTGTCGTCTGCGGCGAGTACCGTGGTGACGGGCCAAGTGGACGCCCAAACACCCACCAGAATAACCCGAATCAAAAACCGATTTTTACTTTTCACGACGTTTGTTCCCCCCGACGGCGCTGTCTCTATCTACTAGCTCAATGGTAAAATTAAATCTCGCTGAAACAGTCAACAGATATCATTCCCCCAACGACGTCTATATCGTGTCAAAGACTGCCCAAAACCCGCTTGAGCAAGCTGTCCGAGCTCACAAAGCCGCAAAGTTTGATGACTGCGTAGAGATTTGTAGGGCCTTTTTGGACACAAATCCCGACCACACAGACGCTTTGCAATTATTGGGTCTCGGCTACCACGCTAAAGGACGATTTCAAGACGCGATCCAGAATATCGAACGGGCGTTGGCACTCGCGCCAAATAATCCACTCTATCATGCAAATTTAGCAACCGTTTTCAACGACGCGGGCAAGCTCTCGCTAGCCGAACAGCACTATCTTGCCGCAACTAAACAAGATCCCAACAATGCCGCCGCATTTAATGGTCTTGGCGTTATTGCCCGTAAACAGTTGAATTATAACGTAGCCATAGAACAATATCGCCGCGCCTTAGCGCTTGATAATGATTTCACTACCGCCCACAACAATCTCGCCAACGTTCTCACACTTAGCGGCCAAGCGGCACTCGCCCTTGAGCACGCCGAGAACGCGCTTCGATTAGATGAATCTGCCGCTGAGGCGTGGAACAACCTGGGATTTGCGCAAACGATGCTCGGCGAATTTAAGCAAGCCGAAGACGCTTTTCAAAAGGCTTTGGCCCTTGACCCTCATTTGGCCGTGGCAAACTTTAACTTGAGCGCTAATTACTTGCGGTCAGGCGATTACGCGAAAGGATGGGAAGCCTATGAATGGCGTCTACGTTTAAACGGTCAAAATCCGAATCTCGACCCAGGCGAGCTTAAATATCCCCTGCCAGACTCACTGCAAGGAAAATCGCTCGGGCTGATTGCCGAACAGGGGATGGGCGATTTCCTGCAATTCTTGCGATTTACCAAACCCTTGTACGAGCTGGGCGCGAAACTTTGCATCAGCTGCGACAAGCGCCTAATTTCACTCGTGGAGAATCTTCCCTGGTTTGAACAAATCGTACCCCGTGGGGAAAAATTACCAGCGTGTGATTTCACGATGCCGATGATGAGCGTGGCGCGCATGCTATCGGTAAGCTATGAAGACGTGCGAAACGATATCCCATATTTACGGGTGCCCATTGCTGAAACCGATAAATGGGCTAAACGACTTTCCTCGGCAGGTGATTATCTCGTCGGCATGACTTGGCACGGTAATCCGGATAACCCCGTCAATCAGCTCCGCTCGATTCCGCTTGCACAGTTTGAAAAGCTCGCTGGAATTTCTGGGGTGCAATTGATTTCTCTGCAAACTGGGGTAGCGGTTAATGAGTTACTTGATCGTCGGGACCGGTTGGCTCCGTTAGATTTAGATGTTTTCGATCGGCAGGAATCACTGACATTCGAATTCACGGACACTGCTGCCCTTTTACTGAATGTTGACCTCTTTATCACCAGCTGCACAGTCACAGCCCACCTCGCTGGCGCGCTAGGCGTTCCAACATGGTTAGTCGTGTCTCATGTAGCTGACTGGCGCTGGGGTCATGATGAAGAATATTCGCGCTGGTATCCCAGCATTCGAATATTTCGTCAAACCTCGCCAGGTGATTGGGGTGAGGTGTTCAATCGAGTCCAGCAAAACCTAAGTGCATTAGTAATAAAAACTAGGGAAACTTATATTAAGCTCGGTTGAGACAAGCCGCGGTTTTCAGTCGAAATATTCAAAGCGCTACCAAACGCGGGTAGTGCTATGTCGAAGATTCGTAACGTAGAAGGCAGCGCGTTTGTTTACGCGACCCCAATTCCCATTTCAGTCGGAAAGGCTACAGGAGCCTCCGGTCGAGTCTAAACGCAGAAGATTGCTATTCACACGCGTCGTATTCAAGGCGCGAATCGCACGGAATCGTGGTTCTATTTCGAAGATTCGCAACGCGGAAGACGGCGTGTTTGGACGCAAGATTCGAGTTCACGATTTGTAATAGTCGGCATCTGACCTTACAAACAGTGTCAGATATTCTGGAAAGCCGACGTTCACCGACGCAGATTGGCAAGGGCTGTTAAGTGCCCTAAGCGGACTGTGAAGGTAAAAATTTATTCGCGATAAAATATGTTATCAAGAGTAAATAACTCTTCAGTTTCTTATCGTGGCTGTCGCGGTAGCACCACTCAGTCATTCAGTTCAAATCGAATAGCAGTCCGTCGCCTTCTTCTTCCGCGCAAAAATCGAGTTTCTCGATACCACCGACCGCAATGCCGTCACCTTTATTTAGTCGCAAACCATTAAGAGTCATAGCGCCCCGCATAACCTGAAACCAGCCATACCTGCTAACGCCAATTTCTTGAGTTAACGTTGATAGCCTGACCGGGATGCACT
>JBCCFA010000229.1:0-7373 GCA_039029975.1 Pseudomonadota bacterium | reverse complement strand
CTGCGTCCCAAAACGCGCTATAAAGCGCCCGTTACACTGAACGTTAGGCGGAAAATGAAAACCGACGGCGCTGCGATTGTTTGGGATAGAGCGTGCCTAGCTGACCCAACCCAATTGGCGCTCCCGGGAGATAAAGCACTGGCGAGCATGCTTCTAATGCATGGTCTCGTTATGAATGGCGGATTGCATCATGCCGTCGACTTTCTTTCGGATGCCGAATTGGATGCGGCCGTATCGGGTTTTAAATATTTCGGGCTAAACACGGTGTTAGACGTTATTGAAAAAATCCTTAGTGATCCCTCTTTAAAGCAATGGAACGACGCTAATGAGCGCATTGCGAACAAGCTCTACTACGCTGTGTCACCGGACGATGAGTTATTAGTTGCCGCGTTCGACGAGCGGTACGCAAATTCACCGCAAGATTTTGCTCCCGTTTGAGATTTAATTGTGCAATATTACGTACTTTCGCCTAACCAGCGTATTAACGCGTTTCTTCAACGCACTGATTATTCTGCGCTTACAAAACGCGCTGTAAAGTGCCCCATATGCTAAGCGTTAGGCGGCAGTAAATGAACCGGCCACCAGCTCTCCCAGACTTTGGATGAACATTTAACTGTCATGAAAGAACCACCAACCGGCACAGAAGAACGCATCGCGAAGATGACATTTGCGTCGATTTATCCTCTCTACCTTGCGAAGGTTGAGAAGAAAGGTCGCACCAAAAAGGAGCTACACCAGGTTATCAGGTGGCTCACTGGATACAACGAAAAAGAATTGAAATCTCTGATAAGAAACGAGGTGAATTTTGAGGTTTTTTTCGGAGAATGCCGGCTGAACGCAAATGCGCACCTTATTAAGGGCGTCATTTGTGGCTACAGAATAGAGGAATTGAAAGACTCACTGCACAAGAAAGGTAGGTATTTAGATAAGCTAGTTGACGAGTTGGCAAAAGGAAAGAAGATGGAAAAAATATTACGAGACGGCAATTAGTGGGATGTCATTCGATATTCGTAATTCATGGAATGAACGTACGTCTCTACTTTATGCTAACGATGGCCAGGGCGTGGACGAGCCGCCTAACAAATCATTCGAGTCGAACGTTATGTGGCATGATCAAAACAATGCGATGCTTCGGTGCGTAAGTACCGGTCTATACTGCTTTCTGAAAGTCCAGAATCGGAGAAACTACTATGGCGGCATATCTTATTTCCTCTTTCGACGTTAAGGATAAAGAGGCGTTTGAAGATTATCGGCCCGTTGTCGTTCCGTTACTAGAAAAGTATGGGGCCGAAATTCTTGCCGCAGATTATGACGGTAAAGCATTGGAAGGCGAAAAACGGGAGGCTTACGTAGTTATGCGTTTCGATTCGGAAGAAACAATTCTAAATTTCTACAACGATCCGGCGTACCAACCGTCCCTAGAGCTGAGGTTGCGTACGACGTCAAATGGTTCATTAGCCATTGTCAAGGAAGGTTATACACCCCCGGCTGCGAATTAGCGGTCGCGATTGGCGATTCTGCAGTCCGCTTCAGTCCCGGACCACCGTAATTCGCGTTTACTATGTACGCACCAATTCAAATTAAAATTGGGCGGCTCAAAAATATGAAAAAGGAATTTCACGTTGCCAACACTGCCACCTAACAAATCATTGGAGTCGGACGTTTAACTCAAACGTTAGAAATCAATACGTAAAAAATAGAATCGCTGATGAACAACTCTGATCCATTCTGGGACAAAATAGCCGAAAAATACGCAAACAAGCCGGTTTCCGACGAAGTTACATATCAAAGAAAGCTTACAGAAACACAGGAATTCTTAAACGAAGGTATGCGGGTTTTGGAGTTCGGGTGTGGAACCGGGACTACCGCGATTCACCACGCCCCGCATGTAGCCCATATCGACGCGATCGACATATCCGAGAACATGCTCAATATCGGACGTTCCAAGGCGGAACACGCTAAAATTTCGAATATTACATTCAGCCGAGGTACGTTACATGATTTCGGCGCGGATTCGGAGAGCTTAGACGCCGTATTAGGCTTAAATGTAATTCACCTGCTTCCAAATAGGCGCGAAGTAATTGCCGAAGTCGCAAGGATCCTAAAGCCCGGCGGGCTATTCATTAGTACCACGGGGTGCCTAGGCAGCTCGGTTTTCCGTTTTATTAAATTCGCCGTTCCGCTCGGCAAGTTCTTGCGCTTGATGCCGGACGTATTCGTTTTGACCGAGGCTGAACTCACTACAGAAATTCAGAAAACTGGTTTTAGTATTGAACGCCAATGGCACCATGGCCCCCAAAACATTGCGGTGTTTATTGTTGCTCGAAAAATCGACTCTTAGATTTCCAAGCGAAGAGCAACAATAGTATTTAAAGTGTTGCATAACATTCCTTTGGTGTTTTAACGCCGAGTACTTTTCTCGGACGTGTGTTGAGTTTGTTAGCAATGTTGTCACAGTCTCGTTGAGTAACATTAGCCATGGATTTTCCTTTCGGTAAATATTGTCGGATGAGTCCATTGGTGTTTTCGTTGGTGCCGCGTTGCCACGAATGATATGGCGTACAAAAGTAGAAGGTCGTATCAATCGCAGATTCTAGTTTTCGAAACTGATGGAACTCGGTGCCGTTGTCAGCGGTGATGGTGCGAACGCGATGCATCTCACGTTCAATGAGTTGAATCACTTTTCGATTAAGCTCATTGGTCGTTCGGGATCGAAGTTTCCCAATCAAGGTATAGCGGGATTTACGCTCAACGAGGGTCACGATGCAGTGGCTATCACGATAGCTCCCCATAACCGTGTCGATTTCCCAATGGCCAAATCTGGAGCGATTAGTCGCGCCAGCCGGCCGCTCTGAAATGTGTCTTTTCCCGGACATGACACCGCGAGCATCGGTCGAACGATAGCGTTTCCGCCATTTCTTACCGGCTTGGCGTAGATGCTTGTACAAAGTGCCCCCGTACACGCGGTCGTACCAGATATACCGATACAAGGTTTGGTGACTGATGGAGAATATCTGATGGCGTTTAAACCAATCAGAGACTTGTTCTGGACTCCATTCTTCGCGGATCAAACGGATAGCGAGACTCAGCTGTTCGTCGGAAAAATACCAACGGCGTCGCGACTTCCATCGCCGGCCCTGCGTCATTTCTTGTGCTTCGTCCGGTCGATAACGGCCAATCCGTCGATTCCGTTTGAGCTCCCGGCCGATGGTGCTGCGATGCCGACCTAGCTGACGCCCGATTTCAGCGTTACAACAGCCTTGCAATTTCAACGCGTGAAGCATATATCTTTCACCTGAGGTGAGCTGGTGATAACTCATATTAAGTTTCCTATTCCGCCAAGAATTGAAGACTCAATACTATCCCAGCTCGCTTCACCTAATTCGACAGGGAGTTTTTCGAGTGTTGCACTTACATTGTGAATCCAAGACTCATAACAAGTCGTTGTAGCTGGTCGCCTTACAGCGCGCCAAATTCATAATGTTAGGACGCGCTACCAAAGTTCAGACTCGTAGTCCGACCAGGGGAATCTTTTATCTCGAATACTAAGGAACAAATATGTTTAAGCTCAGTGTGTATTTGCTTTTAGCAGCCATATCTTCGCTCACGTCTGCTGATGAAACCGGGCCAATTCTGGATGCCCCGGAAAACGCGTATTGGCATTCCGAAACGCAATCGTGGTTTGTCTCGAACCTTGGGGGCGGTCTATCCCTTGCAAGGGATGGGATTGGCTGGGTGACCAGATTTGATGAATCCGGTGCAGTCACTTCGCCGCGTTGGGTCGACGGACTAGATGCACCCACCGGAATGGCAGCATTCGGTGGGAATCTGTTTGTGGTCGACCGGGGGCGAGTTCACCAGATTGAGATATCAACGGCGCGTAGAGTTCGCGAAATAGAACTACCCGGATCAGAGTTTGCGAATGATGCGGCATCAACCTCTCAAGGAGAAGTGTTTGTCTCCGACACGGCGACAAATCGCATCTATCTAATTGGAAACGGTAAGGCAGAGGTTTGGCTCGAGAGCGACGATTTACAAAGTCCCAATGGGCTATGGGTGGCAGGTAATAAACTACTCGTTGCCACATGGGGGCCAATGACGGATATAACAACTTTTGCGACGAAGCACCCTGGAACCCTACTGCAGATCGATCTGAAAACGAAAATTATAAAGCCCATAGGCAAAGGTGAACCGATCGCGAATTTCGACGGAATTGTCAGTGTGGGAGATTATTACTACGCGACGGATTGGACGCGTGGCCGGCTACTAAGAATCACCGACAACGGTGAGGTTACGCCTGTACTTGAAGGATTCGAGCAATTGGCTGATCTCGGCTATAACCCGGGCACCAACCAGCTTGGGCTGCCTGTGATGAAGGACAATCGATTTATTCTACTGACATTGGATTAGAGGGTACGAACCAAAAGCGCAACCCGATGAGTCGTTGGAACCGTACGCTTAACCGCACCTTTCTGTTCGCTGCCGCCGCGCTCCATCGCTCGTAAGCGCGCGTCAACTCGGCGTTATACCAATTACGTAATTGACATAAATTTGTGTTTAGAAGTCAACAGCTAGTAAAGCCGAAGAAGCAGTCAATACTCCTTACTATCACGGTAGTGGTCATTGCTTTTTTGGGTTCTCAAACATCGGCTGTTCTAGGCTACTTATTAGGCTTGATGGGTCTTTTAGCCATTATTTTTGCATCGCTAATGGACTCATTCTGGCCTACTAGAAGTAAACCGGAAAACTCTGTTGCATTCGCATTGTTTTGGGGAATGATGATTGGAGCAGTATTGCCGTTTATGCTAAATATCTTCTTGGAGGGCGGTTTCAAGGCAGTTTATGAAATGCTCCCATCCTAGCAGTATAACAACGCACTGCTGTCGGAAATATTTTCCGCTAAGCCCCTACTTTGCCATAGAGTGCAGCGTTAGTTGCTCGAAGGGATCAAAGTGAAAAATATAATTTTATTCCTGGTAATAATCGCTTCTCTCACAGTGTTCGCACAAGAAAAGGTCGTGGAGGTAGATCCCAGTCAGATACGAATGAGTGGATACGTACATCAAAGTCTCCCGGAAGAAATGCTTAAACGGATAAAATCTACTACTGATACATTTGAAATTGTCGATGGTATTTCATTTGAAAAGGCTGTCGATCTCTATAAAAGAGATTTAAACCCCGACTCAAATTTGGTAATTTGGGAAGAAATGGCACGTGTTTACAAAATATTCTGTAAGTCACGTTGTGAAGCTAATGTTGAGCGCAAAGAGGTCTATCGAGCGCTGCTATTACGTTCAATGTATTCGAGTGAAGAAGCGATTTTAAGGTTGCAACCAAAATCGCTTTCGGCCGCAGAGGCAAAATCAATTATTTACGAATACAAGCTGGCGGCACAACCAATTGAAGTAATTGAAAAGTAAATGCAACTAACTACGCAGTCTAAATCGTACTTACTTATGCTGGGTTCAAGCCATTCGCTCATGGTTCATTGCGACGTTAGGTGTAATCTAGGAAATCAGAGAAGCTAAATGTCAAACCTGCATCTATCACTCTTTTTATGCTCCGCCATATGGATGACGAGCGCCTCGATCTATGCTGAGGAATCCGAAACAACGAGAGAACTAAACGGCACCAAAATTACTTACGAGTATTCGAGCGGTCGGTCTTACAATGTGAAGTTCGAAGAAGCCGGCGTCAGTTATCGTTATCTCACAGGCTCGAAGCCCGACACATGGTGGGGGCCATTCCCATACCAAGCAATTCGCGTTGAGGAAAACCTTTACTTCGCGTCTTGGTTTGAGAAAGGGTACGGGGATTACGTAACGCTTTTGATCAATTTTTCCGAAAGAAAGTTACACGGAAGCGCAATCCTTCGTGGCGAAGAAGTACATTTTCATAGCGCCACGTTGGTCAAGGTCGAAAATTGATGATTACACTTGATAATTCCTTAAAGTCGGGTGGTTGATCGTAGTGGATTGGAATTTCGCCGCACTGGTAGCACAGATTGTAAGCGCACTAGCCGTAGTTATCTCAGTCCTTTATTTAGCTCAGCAAATCCGAGCGCAGACACGAGAATCACGACTAAATGCTACCCGCGATCTAGCTAAAGACTTTCGTGACCTACTCGCTGATATTGGGCGCGATGATCAATTATTCAAATTATTTAGGCGCTCTCTAAATGACTATGACAGTTTGAATGATGAGGAGAGATCCCGGATTCATATGTGCTTTTATAATCGAATATTCGGTTTACAAGAGCAGCTTTATCTACATCTGCGTCATAAAAATATCGACATGGTGTTTTTAACATCTATGCAAAATCGATTCTCCGAAATTGTTCAGTCTGGGGGTTTTAAATCTTGGTGGCGTAGAAATGGCAACGTCTATACAGAAGATTTTCAATATTACGTCCAGAAACTAATATCTGTGAAAAAAACCACCGTGTCCGAAACTAACGAGAAATCGATATGAGTCCGAATCCGCGTCACCAGGATATCAACTCGCTTCCTACGCAAACTCGAATGATCTACACCACGATTTTCAGCGCGCTGTAACACGCAGCTTACATTGGCGTTAGGTGACAATAAGGACAAAATCCGTGCACTACGAATCCAAACCAGAAACATCAAAGGCGATTGCGATATTCACCGGGACTTTTGGGGGGATCTTATTGTATTTCGGTGGCTTCGTGGCCTCAGGGCTAGGAGCACTAGTGCTAATTGTGCTCGGCATAACACTTCTACTTCTTACGATCGTCGCGGCGACTGTTAGATATTCAGTATCTATAGACATAGACTCAGGGAAGGCGATAAAAGCTTTCAGTTCCAAGATCTTTAATCAAAGATGGGAATACCATCTCAACGAATTTAAAACAGTGGGTATCAGCGCTGGTGGCCGAGGAGCATTTGGCGAGCCACTCGTTGTTTATTGTGTGGAATTAAGTGGCTCGAAAACCCTCAGGCTGACCGCTTGGAACAGCGATAAACAAGCGGTAGAGTCGGAAGCGCAAAAGGTCTCCGAATATTTAGGTCTACCGGTAAAGTTTTAGCTGAAAAAATTTGCAACCAGCCCTCTTCGCCGTTGAATAGCGAAAATGACAAATAACGTAACCGAACAATCCGGCTCCTTGACCTGTCAGTGTGGGCAGTGCCGACTTATCCTGTGCGATCCTCGAATGCGTTACAGATTAGAGTGCCTATGTTTCGATTGCCGTCAACGCGGCCTTCAGTTTGCAAGCAAACGCCCGGAGAACGTACTTACACCCGATATTCTCAATTACGAGCGCGGCGTGGATGATGTCTATTTCGCAAATGCTTTTGTTGTTAGCGACGAGTCGCGTGACCTCTTGGCCTTTACCAAGCTTCGCGAGGACG
>JBCCFA010000228.1:0-7381 GCA_039029975.1 Pseudomonadota bacterium | reverse complement strand
CCTTGTTCGAGTTGAATCCGGCGCCGTTTTGCCTATTGGATGAGGTAGACGCACCGCTAGACGACGCCAACGTGGTGCGTTTGTCGGACATGTTGAAAAATATGTCGCAACAAGTGCAATTTATGTACATTTCACACAATAAAATCACAATGGAAATCGCTGAACAACTAATTGGGGTGACCATGCAAGAAGCAGGTGTCTCACGGTTGGTATCAGTCAATATGGAAGAAGCCGTAGAAATGGCTCAGGCGAGTTAATCGCCAGGCCAAGACACGCATATGATGAACCGGCATCCAAAGACAAGCGCTAAATTAGAAAGGCAGTTTTTAATTTGGCCTACAGCTAACAAAAGTTAAATCAACGTAAGGAATGGATAATAGTTTCGCGCTTCGATTAGGACTGCTCTTAGTTGGCGCAGTCGTTGTAGGATTGATTTACTTGTTTGGCACGCGGCGGGCGAGAAATCGGCGACGATTCCGAACCAATGCGCGTGTTGAAACTATCAATAGCGCCGACATGATTGGCGCTCAGCAAAGCGCCCAAGAGAAATCGGAAATATTCTCCGTTGCGGATGCGCCGGTTGAACCGGAAGTCTTGCCCGACGAATCCTCATTGAAATTAGGTGATGACAGCGCCCGTATTTCAGCGGAGAGCGCACCGGTTGAAGATCTGCCGCTCGTCGAAAAGAACCCAAACCCTAGGCGTCGGAAAAACCGAAGCGAAGCCCGTGATACCAGCCAAATAGAGATGCATTTTGATGATGCGTCCGCCAACTCAGATGGCATCAATGAGGAAGAGCATCCGCAACTCATTACGCTTTATGTGTTACCGCCCGGTGAGCATGCATTTGTGGGCGAATCCATTGTTCAGGGTCTGAATTCGGTTGGCTTGCACTATGGCGATATGGACATATTCCACCATCATGGGGCCGGTCGTTTACAAACAAAGGAACCGCTATTCAGTGTGGCTAATATGCTCGAACCGGGCACTTTCGACATGCAGCAGATTGATCGTTTCACCACGCCCGGTTTGGTATTTTTTCTGCAGTTACCGACCTCGCTGGATGGGGCTGTGAGTTTCGAATTGTTTTTGAACACCGCACAAAGATTGACTGAAACACTTGATGGGACGCTTTACGCCAATCCCCGAACGCCGCTCGACAGCACGCTGATCGAGGAAATGAGAAAAGTTGCCGCTGACTTTTAGCTGGCTTGACGCATTGTGGCAAAAAAGAGAGATATTAGCGCTGAAGAAGAAATCCTCAAGCGCATGCGCGGGCTCCAATCAGAGATTGAAAAACACAACCGACTCTACTACGAACAAGATTCTCCCACCATTTCTGATGCCGATTACGACAGTCTATTTCGCGAGCTGCAGACTCTAGAACAACTGCACCCGGCGTATAAAGCCGCCGATAGCCCGACCGAGCGAGTAGGGGGGCGCCGGGCGTCGGCCTTCGCGCCAGTAGTGCATCGTTTGCCGATGTTGTCATTGGCTAACGCGCTAAACAGCGATGAATTCTTGGAGTTCGACAAACGGACTTGTGATCGGCTGGCCAGTGCGGAAACTACCTATACGGCAGAGACAAAACTCGATGGCCTAGCTGTCAGTATCTTCTATGAAAGTGGTCACCTCGTGCGGGCCGCAACCCGAGGCGACGGACAAACCGGTGAGGACGTCACGCATAATGTGCTCACAATCGCAGATCTGCCACATAAGATCGCCACTGACAATATACCAAGGGTTTTAGAAGTTCGCGGCGAGATTTTTATGTCGCGCGCTGGTTTTCTTGCGCTCAATGAAAAACAAAGCGCAAATGACTTGAAAACCTTTGCCAATCCGCGCAACGCGGCGGCGGGAAGCCTGCGGCAGCTAGACGCATCAATTACCGCCGAGCGCCCTTTGAGCATATATTGCTACTCGGTTGGCTACATTGAAGAAGGCGAAATGCCGGCTACGCAGTGGGAAGTGTTGGCGCGTCTTGCGGAATTCGGTTTGCCCGTCTCACCGGAGACGAAACGCGTTCGCGGATTACAGGCGGCTATCGACTACTTTGATGATATACAGGCTAGACGCGATAAGTTGGCCTATGAAATCGATGGCGTGGTGTACAAAGTTGATTCACTGGCCGAACAAGCCGAACTCGGACAAGTATCGCGTGCCCCGCGCTGGGCCATTGCGCGCAAATTTCCGCCAGAAGAAGCGGAAACTCAAGTCTTGGCAATTGATGTGCAAGTAGGCAGAACCGGTGCACTGACACCGGTCGCCCGTCTTGCGCCTGTATTCGTGGGTGGTGTGACCGTTACGAATGCGACTTTGCATAATGCCGATGAAATAGCGCGTAAGGATGTGAGGAAAGGTGACACAGTCATCGTGCGTCGAGCCGGCGACGTGATCCCTGAAGTCGTGCGTGTAGTCCTTAGCAAACGCCCTCAAGATGCCGAAGAATTTGTCATGCCCGAATCCGTGCCTGGGCAGGAACACGCGCAGATACTAGAAGCGATGAAGCACTTCGTATCTCGTCGGGCAATGGATATTGATGGTTTAGGTGAAAAGCTGATTGAACAACTGTTGACGGCCGGACTAATCAGCGACGTGAGCGATATTTTTTCCCTGGAAATGAAAGACCTCGTTGCGCTAGAAAGAATGGGTGAAAAATCATCGGAAAATCTACTGAACTCGATCGAAAAGGCTAACACGACAAGTTTGGCCCGTTTCCTCTATGCATTAGGCATTAGAGAAGTTGGCGAAACAACCGCGCAATCTCTGATGGAGGCTTTCGGCTCCTTGTCGGCGATCTATGAGGCATCCACTGAGGCGCTGCTGGCTATCCCAGATGTCGGCCCTGTGGTCGCGCAATCTGTCTATGATTATTTTTCCGAGGAAGCCAATCGGCAACTAGTCACCGAACTGCAACGGCGGGGCGTGAATTGGCCAGATTATGATGTTCAAGCGATTGACGAAGGGGATTCACAAAAAGCTTTGGCCGGCACTAATGCCGTGATTACCGGTACGCTGGCCTCAATGACGAGAGACGAGGCGAAACAAAAACTCCAGGGCTTGGGTGCAAAAGTTACGGGTTCGGTGTCGAAGAAAACGGGTTTTGTGGTTGTAGGGGCAGACCCGGGCAGTAAGGCCACTAAAGCCGAATCGCTGGGGGTTCGAATTTTAGACGAAGACGCTTTTTTGAATTTGCTCGCTTCGCCCGATGGGTTTATAGAATAAGCCCGGTCAAGGTGCTGAAAAGCAGATTTGGTTTTTCCCCGCGTTTTTTGCTTCGTACATTAGCGCATCGCAGCGCGCCAACAAAACTGCAGGTTCATCGCTCGCGAGGCATTCATCAACGCCACCGCTAACGGTGACTTTGCCAGCACCACCAAGCGTATCAACGTCTATCGCTGCGATTTTTTGCCGAATGCGTTCTGCAAGCAGTCTGGCGCCTTGCTTATCGGTATTGCTCAGCACCACCATAAATTCTTCGCCGCCGAATCGAAATACCACATCGCTATCGCGTGTGCATTGGACAATGGTGTTAGCGACTCGGCGCAGAACCACATCACCAACTAAATGACCATAGACGTCATTGATCGATTTAAAACTATCGATGTCCAACATGATGACCGACAAAGGTGTTTTGTGCCTTTGCGCCAGCAGCACTTGTTGCTTTAAGTAAGCATCTAAGCTGGCGCGATTATTCACACCGGTAAGCGGATCTTTGAGCGCCTGAGTCAAGGCTTGTTGGTAGAGCAGCGAGTTTCTCAATGGGTAAATCAGCGCGCAAAGAATTATTTCAATCAAAGATTCTTCGCGCTCGCTAAATCCGCGTTGGCGATAGAAGGCGATTTCGCCCAGGTAGTCTCCCACTAAATTCAATTCGTATGATGTTCGATGTTGAAATCGTTTTCCGTCTTCTACGACGAGATCGTGATGGCGATTGGAATACCGGAGGGTGACCTTCGGTAACAGACGCCGGACTTCCGCGGCAAATGAGCGGATGATATCGGTTGTATGCAAACTAGATTGCAAAGCCGTAGAAATCCGCAGCACCGTGGCATCGGATAACAGCTTCTCTTCGTCCCGAGACTGGTTTAAACGTGCACTAGCGATCGGCAAAACACTTGGCTTCACCTGCCAGGTTCTTAGCTTCCTGTCGGCGTCAAAATCAACGCTTGTTGCCATTTGAATGTCTTTTAATCTGAGATTTGCCATGTCTGCACGCTAAATTCATGCCAATTTCAATCTACGGCCAGTGAGGGCAACGTTCGAACGTTACGTAAATGGCCGTTTTCACTGGGATTATGGGATTTTCAATGGGCAAATGTCGGGAATCTGTCACACTTGGCACAGCATCAGTCAGATGCTTAGCGTCGCGATAACCCAGTGAATTCGACAAGAAATTGGCGGTCTGGTGCCGCCATGGGCAAAAGTTGCCGACTGTGGTCGAGAAGTTATTGCTGGGCGTCGACGGAGAGCCCGTTGCAGCCTCGCGCTGAGCTGCCAAGGAGAAAAATAAAAGGCAGAATTACTTCTCGTGGTTCGGGCAAACTGGCCGCCTCTTCTGCCGGATAGGCGGCGCGCCTCATTCGTGTCCTGGTGCGACCCGGGTTTACTGCGTTGACCCGCATCGACGCGCTTTCATACTCGTCAGCCAAGGTCTGCATTAATCCTTCAGTCGCAAATTTAGAGACCGCATAGGCGCCCCAATGGGCTCTGGAATTGCGACCAACGCTCGAAGTCGTAAAGATCACCGAGCTATCTTCGGACTTGCCAAGTAGCGGCAAAGCCGCCTGGAGCAGTAGGAATTGGCTGTGCACGTTGAGCTGAAAGACCTTCGCCCAAGTTATCGGGTCGTAGCTTTGGATTGGGGCGAGTTCACCGAGCATGCCAGCATTGAGAACCAAGCCGTCCATCCGACCTAATTTCGCATCGATAGCTTCAACTACATCGGCGTAATCGTTGGTACTTGCAGCCTCGAGATTGATTGGCACGATCATCGGCTCAACAAAATTTTGTGCCAGGCATTGATCGGCGATCGTTCCCATATCTTGGACCGAGCGAGCTAGCATCACCACCTGCGCGCCGAGACGAGCAGCTTCCATCGTTAATGCAGCGCCAATGCCGCGACTCGCGCCAGTAATTAGCACCACACGCCCATCCAGATAGCCTGACGGCGGCGAGAAGCTGGCTAAGGCATGGTAAAAATCATTGTCCATCTTGCTTAGCTAAAATCGCCGGCGCGGAGAATCGTATCGCGCACATTGTTCGTGTCATCGATGTCGGGATAGTCGCGCGTGAAGTGCAAACCTCTGCTTTCTTTCCTTTTCATCGCACAACGGATGATCAGTTCGGCGACTTGCACTAGATTTCGGAGTTCGATTAAATCGCCGTCCACTTTGAAGTTGCCGTAGTATTCTTGAATCTCCGAATGCAGTAGGTTGATTCGGCTGCGCGCGCGCTCGAGTCGTTTGTTGGTGCGAACAATGCCAACATAGTCCCACATGAAGCGACGTAATTCATCCCAGTTGTGGGCCACAACAATTTCCTCGTCGACATCGGTAACCTGACTTTCGTCCCAGTTCGGTAGGTCGCCTGTCATCGGAATAGCATCGGCCATACTTAAAATTGCTTCAGCAGCGGTGTCGGCTACTACTAAACATTCCAACAACGAATTACTTGCCATCCGGTTCGCACCATGCAAACCGGTACAAGCCGTTTCTCCAATAGCAAATAGATTGTCTAACGATGTTCTTCCCGCCACATCCGTAACGACGCCGCCACACAGATAGTGGGCCGCCGGTACAACTGGAATGGGTTGCGAGGTGATATCAATGCCGAAGTTTAAACAGGCGGCGTGAACGGTCGGGAAATGCTCCGTGATGAAATCCTTCGGTTTGTGGCTGATGTCTAGATAAACATGCTCGGCACCGCTTTTTTTCATTTCGCGGTCTATCGCACGGGCGACAATATCGCGAGGCGCCAATTCTTCGCGTTCGTCGTAATGGTGCATAAATCGCTCACCATTGATTAAGCTAAGTTTCGCACCTTCACCTCGCAAGGCCTCGGTTACCAAAAATGATTTGGCCTCGGGGTGATACAAGCAGGTGGGATGAAATTGCACAAACTCCATGTTTGCCACTGCGCAACCCGCGCGCCAGGCCATGGCGATGCCGTCACCGGTGGCAACGTCGGGGTTGCTGGTGTACAGATAAACTTTGCCCGCCCCGCCAGTTGCTAGTACGCAAATCTTCGCTTTAACCGTGCTGATGTGGCCACTATGGGTGTCCAAAAGGTAGGCCCCCACGCAGCGGTCTGGCGTAATGCCCAATTTCGCATGGGTAATCAGATCAATCGCCATGTGATGTTCAAAAACTTTGATGTCATCTCGGCGCTCAGTTTGCGCAACCAAGGTCGATTCGATCGCCCTGCCAGTGGCGTCTGCGGCATGGACAACGCGGCGATTGGAATGTCCACCTTCGCGCGTGAGATGAAACTCAACGCCACCGTCAGTGGTTTGGTGAGTGGTGAAGGGCACGCCTTGTTCAATTAGCCACTCCACGCGTTCGCGGCCGCGCATCACGATATGGCGAACGACATCTGGATCGCAAAGTCCGGCGCCCGCGTTGAGGGTGTCGCTGATATGGGAGTCGATTGAATCCGTCTGATCCATGACTGCGGATACGCCACCTTGCGCGTACATGGTAGCGCCTTCGCCGATAGCCGCCTTGGAAACGACTGCGACGGACAATTTATCAGCTAGGCTCAAAGCCAAGGATAAACCGGAGGCGCCACTGCCGATAATTAGCACATCAAAGGATGGTTGGTGTGTCATTTGAGGAAATTGATATAATTAATTGATTTTTTGCCCGAAAGCGTCGATTTCGCTGAAACTATTCAAAATTTTCATGGTCTATCTACGAGTTTCTGACGGTGTTGCCCGAATAATACAGGGAGATTGCCCCAATGGGCGATGCCGACAACGATAGCGAGTTGGTCAAACAGGTACAGAGCGGAAGTAAAAAAGCTTTCGATTTACTGGTCCTGAAGTACCAGCATCGCATCATAAAATTAGTTATGCGGTACGTGCGCGAACGGTCAGATGCGGAAGACGTTGCGCAGGAGGCCTTTTTGAAGGCGTACCGAGCACTGCCCAATTTTCGCGGCGACAGCGCGTTTTATACTTGGATGTACCGCATCGCGATCAACACGGCAAAGAACCATCTGGTATCGGTTGGACGCCGGCCGATCGAAGTGGATCTGGAGAATGAAGACGGCGATTCGCTAGATATAGAGGAATTGCAAAAAGATGTCGCAACACCAGAAAATTTGTTGCTGACTGATGAAATTAGAGAAACCGTCCAGGCAACGATTTCAGGCTTGCCGG
>JBCCFA010000227.1:0-7417 GCA_039029975.1 Pseudomonadota bacterium | reverse complement strand
CTCAGACAAAAGGTGAATCTTTATGCTCACCGGATTTTACGCAGCAATTCTCGCTTTAATCTTCGTCGGCCTAAGCTTTAGAACCCTTGGGATTAGGCGTAACAAGAGTATTGCCATTGGCGACGGCGGAGATGAAAGATTGCAAAGAGCCGTGCGCGTGCATGCCAACTTTGCCGAATATGTGCCCATAGCCCTGATTCTGATGTTATTAATGGAAGCTTCCGAAGCCCCACCTTATTGGGTCCATGGCGCTGGTTTGTCGCTGCTTGTTGGGCGCTGCCTACACGCTTATGGGGTAAGTCAAACTAAAGAAAATTACCTTTTTCGGGTATCGGGCATGGTGCTAACGTTCGCCGTATTGATTTCCGCAGCCACGCGATTGTTGTTTCAAGCACTATAGACTGTCGGGTTGGAAACTATACCTGTTAGGTTTCCTGGTTAGCGCGCTTGCATTTAAGGTTGAGTAGCGCGGAATCTCGTTAATCGAAAATTTGCTACACTGCGCGGCCACTTCAAACATTTGAGCCGCCTGTAGCGAGCGCAATGAACATCAGTGATTCTAGACACTTGGGTACTGCCGGCATCCTTAATGGTGTCCGCGTCCTGGATTTCACTGCCGTGATATCTGGCCCGTATTGCACGCGTATGCTGTCGGATCTAGGCGCAGACGTAATCAAGATAGAACCACCCGAAGGTGAATTATTACGACACGCGCCGCCCTATCGTGAAAATGCTGATGGCAAATCGTTTAGCTCTTTATTCGCGCCGTTGAATGCCGGTAAACGATCGATCACGCTTGATCTCAAAAAACCTGAGTCGGCGAAGGCGATCTACAAACTGACGAATCATTGTGACGTCGTCGTGGAGAATTTTGCGCCCGGGGTTATGAAACGCTTGGGATTCGATTATTCAGCGCTGCGGACACATAACGAGAAGCTAATCATGTGTTCAATCTCAGGCTTTGGCCAGTCGGGACCCATGGCTGCGCGCCCAGCGTACGCACCAATCGTCCATGCTTGGAGTGGATTTGATCTGGCTTTACTTGGTGCTCAGCAGCATCTCGATAAACCCCTGAATATGGGCCCCCCTGTTGCCGACACAACAGCCTCTCAACAGGCATTTGGCGCGATCTGTGCCGCACTTTTTCATCGAGAACGAACTGGCGTAGGTCAATACATTGATATCTCAATGTACGATGCTTTGATTGGCACTTTGCATAAAGACTTCCAACAAGCGCAGTATCCGTTAGATAAAGAACGATATTACGGTCCTGTTAAAACGCTAAACGGATGGATCATGATTATGGTGCTGAGTGACCGTCACTTTAAAGGCCTAATGAAAGTGATTGACCGACCAGACCTACTTGATGATCCGCGATTCTCCAGCTCCGGCGCCCGCATTGAGAACTATAACGACATGATCGCTCACGCGGCGGAGTACATGGCTCAACACACTACCGATGAGTTAGATAAACGATTCGCCGCAGAGGGAGTCCCGAGTAGCCCGTACCGTGAGTTGGCTGACAGCCTGGTAGACGAACAGCTTACTCAAAGACACATGATCACTCAGGTGGAAGACGGTGCTGGTGAAGTTACGATAGCGAACGCTGGCGCACTGTTCTCCGAAACACCGGCCGCTGTGCAGCCGTGGGTGGCAGATCTTGGGGCGCACAACGAAGAAATATTGCGAGATGAACTCGCCCTCTCTCCCGAGGTTCTAGATGCGCTGAACGTAGCGCACTAGACACGTCTGACGAACGAAAGTCCTTATCGCACCACCGGTTTGAATTTCATGCGCTTCGGTTGTTCGTCATCACCCATACGACGTTTGCGGTCCGCTTCATAGTCCGCATAGTTTCCGGCAAACCACTCGACGTGAGAATCTCCCTCGAATGCGAGAATATGCGTGGCGATGCGATCTAAAAACCAACGATCGTGAGAAATAACCACCGCGCAGCCCGGAAAGTTCAGCAAAGCTTCTTCAAGCGCGCGCAAGGTTTCAACGTCTAAATCGTTCGTTGGTTCGTCGAGCAATAACACGTTACCGCCAGACATGAGCGTCTTAGCAAGGTGCACCCGATTGCGCTCCCCACCCGATAACGAACCCATGTGTTTTTGCTGATCGCTACCCTTGAAATTAAATCGCCCCACATAGGCACGCGATGGGGTTTCGTAATCACCCACTTGTATCAAATCTAAGCCACCTGAGATTTCCTCCCAGACGGTTTTGCTGTCGTCGAGGGCGTCTCGGCTTTGATCGACGTAGGCGAATTGCACTGTCTCCCCTACTTTAATACTGCCAGTATCCGGTTGTTCTTGCCCAGTTAACATGCGAAAGAACGTAGACTTGCCGGCACCGTTTCCACCGATAATGCCGACGATACCGCCTGGCGGTAAGGAGAAATTCAAGTCCTCAATTAGCAGCTTGTCACCAAACCCTTTGTTAAGCGACTCAACTTCAACAACCGAATCGCCTAATCTAGGGCCGGGCGGAATATAAATTTCATTTGTTTCATTACGCGCTTGGAATTCTTTCGTTTGCAATTCCTCAAAGCGTTGTACACGCGCTCGGCTCTTTGCTTGACGACCCTTCGGGTTTGACCGCACCCACTCGAGCTCGGCGGCAATCGTTTTCTTGTGCGCGGCCTGTTCCCGCTCTTCTTGCTGCAAACGCTGGTCTTTTTGCTCTAGCCAGGACGAATAGTTTCCTTCCCAAGGAATCCCGTGGCCTCGGTCAAGTTCCAATATCCAACCAGCGACGTTGTCTAGGAAATAACGATCATGAGTTACTGCAACAACGGTGCCATCGAACTGTTCCAGATAACGTTCAAGCCACGCCACCGATTCGGCGTCTAAGTGGTTTGTTGGTTCGTCGATCAGCAGCATTTCTGGTTCAGAGAGTAGCAAGCGACACAAGGCGACTCGTCGCCGTTCACCGCCGGAGAGGTTTTTGATTTCGGCATCCCACGGCGGCAATCGTAAGGCGTCGGCGGCGATTTCCAACTTACGTTCTATCTCCCATCCACCAACAGCATCAATTTGGTCTTGTAATTTACCTTGCTCCTCGAGCAAGGCATTCATCTCGTCATCCTCCATGGGTTCGGCGAAACGATCACTGATTTCGTTAAAACGATCGACCAAAGCCTTGGCATCACCCAGACCCTGTTCCACTTCGGCGCGGACTAGCGCGTCATCATCTAGCGCTGGTTCTTGCGGCAGATAACCAATTTTTAAACCTTTCAGCGGTATCGCTTCCCCTTCAATGTCTTGATCGATCCCTGCCATGATTCGCAACAGCGTTGATTTACCGGCCCCGTTTAGTCCCAGTACGCCAATTTTGGCGCCCGGAAAGAAGCTTAAGGAGATGTCTCGAAGAATGTGTTTTTTGGGCGGCACAAGCTTGCCGACCCGGTTCATTGAAAACACGTATTGGGCCATTATTTTTCCTCGTCTGAAAATTTTGCGCGGCGATCTCGGCGAGGCATAGTAGACAAATGCAGGTACTTTGTCATTGACCTGTTGGGAGATTTGTCGCCACCTATTCGCGAGCCGCCATTCCGAGTTAAAATACCAAGATGGACAAGTCCTTAGCGCAACTCGCGATACTTTTCGCTGATGTCTGCGGCAGCACCCGATTGTACGAAAAATTCGGCGACGACATCGCTCGGGCAGACATGGCCAAATGCATCGACTTGCTCGATGAGATGGCCAAACGCCTAGACGGTAGCACGCTTAAGACCATCGGCGACGAAATCATGTGCGCCTTTGAAGATCCCATAAAAGCGTCGCTCGCCGCTGCGGAGATGCACGCGGCCCTCAAAAAAGCCTGCGAGTCCGGCGAATTTCAAATGGGCGAGCTGCACATCAAAATTGGCTGGCATTGGGGTAACGTCAGCTGGCGCGGCGAAGAAGTGACTGGCGAAGCCCCGATTACTGCGCAGCAGATTATCAATCGCGCCAAAGCCGATGAGACGCTTACATCAAAGCAAAGCATCGACGAACTACCCCCCGGATTATTCGCCAACATCCACATGCTAGACCGAATTGAAGCCGAAGCCTGGGACGGCAGCCTGGATGTGTGCAAAATTCCCTGGGAACAAAGCGGCGAAGAAACGCAAATTAGTTCTGTGCAAATGTCCCAAGTCGTCTCCAAAGAAGTCTCTCTTCTGTTGGAATATCAAGGCCAAGAATTCACCGTAAACGCCAACAACACAAAATGTTCAATTGGTCGGGGACGGCACGCAGACTTACGCGTAAATGGTGGTTTCACTTCCCGCCTACACGCCGAAATCACTTACCGCAATGGTCGCTTCAACTTACGCGACGAAAGCGTGAACGGTACCATCATCGTCAACGAAAACGGTGAATCAAAAAGACTGCGGCGCGAAGAAGGTGTTATTTCCGGAATCGGTAAACTCGGTTTTGGCGCCCCGCCAGACGATGACCCCAACGGGGTGGTTATCTTTCGCTGTAAGTAATCGCGCCGCAAGCGGCCTTGGCAATCGTGTTTGGAGTTCGTATAACACGTATTAAATGTAGGTGACGCCATGTTGGATCAACTCACATTCGACAACCGATTCACCCGGCACCTTCCTAGCGATACGGAATCTGAAAACTACCGCCGGGAAGTTACCGGTGCTTCATATTCTCGAGTCCAGCCCAAAGTATTCGATGCACCCTACCTCATTGCCTATGCGACTGAAGTTGCGGAAATGTTAGGTTTAAGTGAACAGGACTGTTTGGCACCTGAATTCGCTCAGGTCTTTTCCGGTAATCAAAAACTATCGGGCATGGATCCGCACGCGACTTGCTACGGCGGACATCAATTTGGCAATTGGGCGGGTCAACTCGGTGACGGTCGCGCCATTATGCTTGGCGAAATCGTAAACAGCGAAAATGAACACTGGACTTTGCAACTCAAGGGGGCCGGACCAACACCTTACTCTCGGAGCGCGGATGGTTTAGCCGTTTTGCGCTCCTCAGTCCGCGAGTTTTTGTGTAGTGAGGCGATGTACCACTTAGGTGTGCCGACCACACGCGCGTTAAGCTTAGTCGGCACAGGGGAAACGGTTGTGCGCGACATGTTTTACGACGGCAACCCAAAGCCGGAGCCGGGCGCAGTGGTGTGTCGCGTGGCGCCAAGTTTCACCCGCTTCGGTAGCTTTGAAATCTATACCTCGCGCGGTGACACCGACTTACTAAAACGATTTACTGACTTCACTATTACGAACGATTTCCCCCACCTAGGTGCGCCTTCAAAGTCGGTGTATGTGGAATGGTTTAATGAAGTTTGCCAGCGCACCTGTGACATGATCCTGCATTGGATGCGGGTTGGGTTCGTGCACGGCGTGATGAACACGGACAACATGTCTATTCTGGGCTTGACGATTGATTATGGGCCCTATGGTTGGCTTGAAAACTACGACCCTGATTGGACACCAAATACTACCGATGCCAATGGCAAGCGATATCGATTTGGCCACCAACCTCAAATTGCTTTATGGAATCTAGTGCAACTTGCCAATGCCATTTACCCGTTAGTGGAGGAAGCAGAACCGCTGCAAAAAGCCCTTGGTGGGTATGCGAAAACCTACGATGAAGAATACCCGCGAATGATGGCGGCAAAGCTTGGTTTGCAAAAATTCATACCTGAGTCCGATAAAAATCTGATTGAACATCTCGAAGAGATATTGCAGTTGACCGAAACAGATATGACGGTATTTTTCCGCCAGCTCACCAATCTCAATAAGGCAAGCGCCGTCAGTGAAGATGACAGCGTTGCGGTAGAACTAATCGATTCTGCTTACTACTTACCTAGTGATGTCACCGGTAAAAAACTCTCGCGTATGGCCAACTGGTTACGCGCATACCAACGGCGACTTTTGACCGATGCGCAGACTGACGCTGCTAGACGCCAAGGAATGAATCAGGTTAATCCGAAATACGTGCTTCGAAATTATCTTGCGCAACTTGCAATCGACAAATCAGAACAAGGCGACCATGGCCTCATCGCAGATCTATTGGAAACACTACGACATCCTTACGACGAGCAGCCTGATAACGAGATTCATGCCGCCAAGCGGCCAGATTGGGCACGTACGCGAGCGGGATGCTCCATGTTATCGTGCAGCTCCTAAGTTACGGTAAGTAATATTCTAACTACATAACCATGTTAATCGACCAACCATGAACGCCGATCATCTTCGCTGCCAAAACGACTTATCGCTTTTCAATGCACTGCTAGAACATCGCGACGTTAAGAAAGTTAATGAGTTTTTGGAAAAGCAAGCGGAGGACGGTCCCACGGGTATTCGTCGACAGTTACTCGCGACCTCGGTCCGGCTCACCCGCACCATGGCGCCAGCAATATATAAAATGCTGGACGAATGCGTAGAAAAATTAGGCTCCGAGATACCAATTGAACTCTATGTGTACGCAAGCGCGCAATTTAATGCCGCCTGCGTTAAACCCGAAGATGGCAGGCTGTTTATCATGTTTGCGTCCAGCCTATTGGAGGCATTCAAAGGCAGTGAGTTGCGCTTCGTCATTGGTCACGAACTGGGACATTACCTTTACCATCATCACGACATTCCAATTGGCTACATACTGCGTGGCAAATCCAAGCCCAGCCCTAAACTCGCACTCGAACTCTTCGCCTGGTCTCGTTATGCAGAGATATCTGCCGATCGCGCCGGCGCGCATTGTGCACAAGATTTGGAAGGCGTTGGGCGCTCGCTTTTTCGCTTAACGTCAGGTTTAAGCGACAACGTCATAGAATTCAATTTAGATGAGTTCTTAGGCCAGGTTGACGACATGCAATTGGTCGACGCGGAGCCCGGGCAGGGCGCGCCAACTGGCGATTGGTTTTCTACCCATCCATTCAGCCCATTACGGGTTCATGCGCTAAAGCTGTTCCACAAATCTGAATTGGCCGCGGCCGGCGGTAACTCAAAGGAACAATTAGAAATTGACGTGCAACGCGTTATGGCATTGATGGAGCCTAATTATCTTGAAGGAAAAACCGCGACTGCAGAGAACATGCGTCGCTTATTTTTCGCCGCAGCGTTGACGGTCGCGAACGCAAGCGATGGCGTGAGCGAGAATGAAATCGCGGTGTTCGAGAAATTCTTCGGCGATGGCAGCTTTTCTGACAAACTAGACCTGGCTCGTCTCGAACAAGAACTGCCCGACCGTATTAAACAAACGCTCGAAGAGACGAGTCCCTCGCAACGCATGCAAATAATGCATGACTTATGTGTAGTGGCGCGCGCCGATGGCAGCGTGACGGAACAAGAGCGACGAGTGCTGGAAAGCATTGCTCAGCAACTCGACGTTTCCTCGTTGTTTATCGCTCAATGCTTAGATTGCTCCGTTGAGCTCGATTAGCATCGTTAAAACTCGATTTGTCTGCACCGAGT
>JBCCFA010000226.1:0-7431 GCA_039029975.1 Pseudomonadota bacterium | reverse complement strand
GGGAATTTGATATCGGCTGGTTGTATATCCAACTACTTAGCGCCGTGGGGTTGGCGAAAGTTAAAAAGCTAGCGCCGGTGTCGCGAGTGGATACCAGCAAACGGGCGGTTGATGCAGAAACACTGGCGAACGTGTTGGGCGCTCGTTGGCTACTGCTGGCTGACTATGGTCGAGAGGTGCTAGCGCGCGTTCATCGTGAAGAATTAAAATTAGCGGCCCGCGATATGCGAAGCGCATTGAAACGCATGCGCCCGTTATTGATCAGAAACCAACGGCTATTAAGTGCAAAACAAAAATCAGTGTTGGAAGAAGGTTTAGCGGAAAATGCGGCGTTAGCCAAAGTGTATGATTTTCAGCAAAGTTTGCAGGCGATATTTCATCAGCGGCAGGCTAGCGAGGAAAGTTTATTGCAGCAGCTACAAAGCTGGTGCAAGCGGGCCGAGGAATCGGGCATCGCTGCGTTAGCCGAGTTTGCCGAGGTGGTACGCGGTTATTCTTTACAGCCAAACAAGTATATGGCGGTATGAGATTTACTATCGCCTGAAAGCTTCGTGGTGGCTATTTAATTTTTGCTTCTTTATAGAGGACGTGTTTGCGGACTACCGGATCAAATTTCTTGCATTCCATTTTTTCAGGATGCGTCCGCTTGTTCTTCGTTGTTGTGTAGTAGTGGCCGGTATCTGCAGACGATACCAATTTAATTTTCTCTTGCATTAGAGGTTCCTGGGAAAGTTAAAGCTTTTCGCCGCGGGCACGAATATCTTTCAATACTTGCTCGATACCATGTTTGTCGATTATCCGCAGCCCTTTAGCGCTGACACGCAGGCGCACGAAACGTTGTTCGCTATCGACCCAGAATCGGTGGGAATGAAGGTTAGGCAGATATCTGCGGCGCGTCTTATTGTGAGCGTGCGAGACATTATTGCCGCTGGCCGGGCGTTTTCCGGTAACTTGGCATACACGGGACATGAGAGTTCTCTATTCGGGCTATGATTCAGGGCGCGGAATTCTACCGATTTTCCGCCCGGAGGCCAAGCAAACTACACAAGATCGGCGATTTAATCACGGAATCAGACCGAGATCAGCCAACGAGGTACATTGTTCTGCCGCTACAATCAGATGATCTAGTACTTTCACCTCAATTAACGCCAAAGCGGCAACTAATTGTTTGGTAATCGCTTTGTCGGCCTCGCTAGGCGACGGATTGCCGGACGGATGATTATGGCAGAAAATGACCGCCGAAGCTTGGTGCTCAATGACTAGCCGAACAATTTCCCGCGGATAAACGACGGCGCGATCAATCGTACCCTCCGAGACTATTTCAAAGGCAATAAGTGTGTTTTGAGTATCCAAAAAGAGGCAAGCAAAAGTTTCCCGCGTCAAGCTACTTAGCGCAGTTTTGGCGTAGTTAGCGGCAAGTTCGCTGGTTGTTAAGCGAATTTTCCCCGATTGATCGGGTTCGTAGCGACTCCTACGGGCTATCTCTAAACCTGCCTGTAGACATGCATATCTAGCCGGTCCTAGCCCTTTGAATCCGTTCCAGCGTTTCAGGCTCAAATTAACGAGCGTATGGAGGTTCCCGAGTTGTTCGAGAAGTTGGCGGGCCAAGTCTAAAGCGGTTTGATTGGGAATCCCGCTGCCGATAACGATAGCCAGGAGTTCGCCATCGGTGAGGTGTCTTGCGCCTTGACGCAGCAGTTTCTCGCGCGGCCGTTCAGACGCCGCCCACTGATTTATAGCCATTTGACCTTCCTTGTCTAAGCTATTGATACAAAAAGCTGTTTAGATTGAGCATTATATGCTGGGCGGCCCTTGCGGTAAAATTCGCAACGAAAATTTGGTTACACGCATGACAGAACAAAGCGGAAACAACATCTTACTTATCGTCAGCGGCGGTATTGCAGCGTACAAGGCCTTGGAGTTGGTACGCCAATTGCGAGACGCAGGCTACGAAGTTCGTGTGGTGATGACAGCTGCCGCCGAGCAGTTCGTCGCGCCGCTGAGCTTTCAGGCTTTATCGGGTGAGCCGGTGCACACCAAGCTTCTAGACGCGGAGGCGGAAGCGGGTATGGGCCATATTGAATTAGCGCGGTGGGCCGATAAAGTGCTTGTCGCGCCTGCCACGGCAAATTTCCTCGCCAAGCTTGCGAACGGTTTGGCGGATGATCTGGCCTCCACTATTTGCGTAGCGACCGCAGCGCCAATCACCGTTGCGCCAGCAATGAATCACCAAATGTGGGGCAATGTTGCGACCCAGGACAACGTGAAGCGGTTATCGGCGCGCGGGATTTTTGTGATCGCACCGGGTAATGGGTATCAAGCATGTGGGGAATTCGGTCCCGGACGCTTAGCCGCCGTCGAAGAAATCGTGGCCACATTCACGACAGACGCAAATTCGCACGCCTTAATAGGAAAAAGCGTCTTGATCACCGCTGGTCCCACGCAAGAAGCAATCGATCCAGTTCGATATATAACAAACCGGAGTTCGGGCAAAATGGGCTACGCGATTGCAAACGCTGCGATTGCTGCCGGTGCCGAAGTCACCCTGGTTAGCGGACCCACCTCAATGGATGCCACTGGGGTAAAACTGATCCCCGTAGTCAGCGCCCAAGACATGTACGACGCGGTACTGGATAACCTACGAGGCGCAGACATTTTCATTGCAGCAGCGGCGGTAGCTGATTACACCTTTGACGACCCGGCAAAGCAGAAACGCAAGAAATCTGATACAGAACTTAACCTGACTCTCACACCGACTCAAGATATACTGAAAGCCGTCGCAACTAGGGATGAAAGGCCATTTTGTGTGGGGTTCGCGGCTGAAACTTCGGACCTCAGGGCAAATGCGCAAGACAAGTTGCGACGAAAAGCGCTCGACATGATCGCGGCCAACGATGTTAGTGATGCGTCGATCGGTTTTGATAGTGATAACAATGAATTGCTGGTTCTTTGGCACGGTGGTGAACAACGCCTACCGATTGCGAGCAAAGCACAAATTGCGAACCAGCTGGTTGCTTTGATTGCGGAGCGATTCAAGCAAACCGAGTTGTAACAAAATCGGTTTGTCGATCGCGAGGCTTCGTGTAAACACCAGACAGCCAGAATAAGCTTATAAATGGTCAAAATCCCAAACGCGTTACCAACCAACAATTTGCCGATAAAGTCGATTCTGTTTGGGTTGATTGTCCTTGCGGCCGCAATAGCACTTGGTTTTTTCGCGCTCGATTACTTAGAGGCAAAAAAGGCGCGCGAACTCGAAGCCGAACAACTACGCCTGCAAGCGAAGGCCGATGAAATCGCGTTAAGAATTGCGACAACTATCACGCCGTTGCGGACGACCTTACGAGAGTTGACTAGAGATCCCGCCGTCGTTGCTGCGCTACCGGAAGACGAAGACGCGCGTAAAGCTAAGGCTAGCGAATTCGCAGCAAAAATCGATTCCGCGCTGTTATTGAGAATTTTGCGTGACGGCGATACCCATTCCTCACGCAGCGAGTCACCACCGCTGACTTTTGCCTCGATCGAAATGCTCAAGTCAGCAAAAACTAGTGACAAATTAATACCGGTTGAAATTCACTTAGGTGGTACCGCTAATGAACACCTGGTGATGATTGAGCGCATCGTAAACGAAGAAGAACTTGTTGGTTTCTTGCATTTAAGCATCAGCGCGGAGTTGATTAGAAAGGCAATTCAACAGCAAAAGTTGGAAGATGGTTACCTAGAAGTGCGGCAAAGAGCGACCAACGGACCACCAGTCGTCATTGGGCGACAGGGCCAACCTCCCACGGAACAACAAATATCCTTAGTCGCTAATGTTCCGGGCACCGCTTTCTTGGCGTCTTACCGATTTGGAAAAATGGCCGGGCCAGGTTTTCAATTGGGTGGGCTAGTGGTGCCAGGTTTGGGCGCGTTGGCTTTGGTGCTGATTGCTTGGGTGTTAGGTAAAAAACTGCGCCCATCGGCAAGCAGCGGCCCAATCGAAGTCGAATATGCGGGCGCCATCAAGGCTGTCTTAGATGGAACACACCCCGGCCTTGACGAATTGTTGCCCGGGGGCAGTGGAAAATTCCCAACCCAGGGCACTGCGAGCCAAACACCGGATACCGCCGAACCGATGCCAAGCGGACTAGACATCGATTTCGACCTGGCGGAAAACGACAATGAATCGGAGGAAGAGCAGACGATAGTCGATCGCGGGCCACAAGATCACGGCATCGAAATTTCGGAAACGACTACCGAAGAAATGGCTACGCTGGTACCGAACTCAATATTCCGTAGTTACGATATTCGCGGTGTCGTTGGAGAGTCCCTAACCTCAGATGGCGTGTATCAGATTGGCCGTGCGCTTGGCACAGAGGCTAAGCAGGCTGGCGAGCAAACGGTGCTTGTTGCCCGTGACGGGCGTAATTCGTCGCCAGAATTGCGCGACGGGTTGGTAGAAGGCTTGCGGGACTCGGGTTGCGACGTTCTCGACGTGGGTCTCGTGCCAACGCCAATTTTGTATTTCGCTACCCATTATCTCGACAGTCACAGTGGTGTCATGGTGACGGGTAGTCACAATCCGCCCGAATATAACGGGCTGAAAGTCGTTCTTGACGGTAAAACATTGTGCGGGGATGCGATTCAAGCTATTCGCGAACGGGTTGAGAGCCAAGAATACGCGAGCGGAGAAGGCTCAATCCAAACAATGGAAATCATTCCGGACTATATCCGCCGGGTCGGCGAAGAAGTTCCTGTAACTTTCGACGCTTTAAAGGTTGTGGTCGACTGCGCGAACAGTGCACCTGGAATTGTAGCGCCACATATTTTGCGCGCTATTGGGCATGATGTGGTCGAACTTTACTGCGACGTTGACGGTAATTTCCCTAACCACCATCCTGATCCCAGTCAACCGCAAAATCTGCGTGATTTAATCGAGGCTGTGGACCAAGAAGACGCCGATATAGGGATAGCTTTTGATGGTGATGGCGATCGAATTGGTGTGGTGGATAACGCGGGTAATATTATTTGGCCGGACAAGCAACTCATGCTGTTTGCCCGCGATGTGCTAAAAAATAACGCGGGCGCCAAAGTCATTTACGACGTTAAATGCTCCACCGCGCTTCCTAAAGATGTCACCGACCACGGCGGCGAAGCGATTATGAGTAAAACCGGACACTCCATAATCAAGGCGAAAATGGAAGAAACGGGCGCCTTGTTGGCCGGCGATCTCAGTGGCCACATCTTTTTTAAAGATCGATGGTATGGTTTTGATGATGCCTTATACGCTGCGGCGCGCTTGTTGGAAATATTGGTGGAAGCAGATCGCTCGCCAGCTGAGGTTTTTGCGGAACTACCGGGCGGCTTCGCTACACCCGAACTGCTTTTCCCTATGGCCGAGGATCAACATGCGGGCTTCATGGAAAAAGTGATTGCCGCAGCGAAATTCGATGGCGCAGAGTTAAACGATCTGGATGGATTGCGCGTGGATTTCCCCAACGCTTGGGGCCTAATCAGACCTTCCAATACAACACCTGCGATCATGCTGCGGTTCGAAGGCGACGATGAATCTGCGCTCACAGGCATCAAAGATAAATTTAAAGCGTTTTTAACGAAGATTGATTCCAACACCGAGTGGAACTTTTAACTCATTTATATCCCAGCCCCAAATTTCAAAACGGTACAGGGGCTCAACGAGTCAAATAACTAAATGCCGTTAAGCGACACAGAATTCCCAAGCATTGCGCATGTGCTAACCGAAGCGCTGCCCTATATCCGACGCTATCGCGATAAAATTATTGTGATCAAGTTCGGTGGCAACGCGATGGTCGACGAGAGTTTGAAACAGTCTTTCGCGCGTGATGTCGTATTAATGAAATTGGTTGGTATTCATCCAGTCGTTGTTCACGGCGGTGGGCCACAAATCGCCACCATGTTAGAGAAAATAGGCAAGACATCCGAATTTGTTAATGGGATGCGGGTTACCGATGCGGAAACAATGGAAGTTGTTGAAATGGTGCTGGGCGGTGTGGTGAATAAAAGTATCGTTGCACAAATTAATACGCATGGCGGTAAGGCGATTGGTATCAGCGGCAAAGACGCGGGATTAATCCGAGCGCAAAAGTTAGCAAGCACCGATCCCGAATCTCAAGATTTGGGATTCGTTGGTGACATTACAGAAATTAATATCGATGTGCTGAACTATCTGGCTCACGGCGATTTTGTGCCTGTAATCGCCCCAATCGGATTAGGCGATGACGGACATACGTATAATATTAATGCAGATGTTGTGGCCGGAAAGATAGCCGAAGCGATGACAGCGGAAAAACTAATTATGCTTACGAACACACCCGGCTTGTTAGATAAAGGTGGAAATTTGCTAACCGGGCTTTCCGCTGAGGCAGTAGATGAGTTAATTGCTAATGGCACTATCACAGAAGGAATGTTGCCCAAAATCAATAGCGCTTTAGATGCGGTTGCCGCGGGTGTCGATCGGGCGCATATCATTGACGGGCGGGTCGAGCATGCTGTACTTCTGGAAGTATTCACCGATTCGGGGATCGGAACATTAATCGAGTGAGGCGATGGCTAGAAGTCGCTCCCGCCGCCAACACATTCTCGAAGTTTTAGCTTCGGAACTAGAAAGAAAACCCGGCAACAAAATTACCACAGCGTCTTTGGCAAAGGCCGTTGGTGTGTCGGAAGCCGCCCTGTATCGGCATTTCCCTTCTAAAGCTAGAATGTTCGAAGAATTAATCAGCTTTGCTGAACATACCGTTTTTAGCCGCATCAATCAGATTAATGCGGAATCCCAAGATTTGGATTGGAAGTGCGAACGAATATGTGTACTAGTTATGACGTTCGCGGTGAAAAACCCGGGGATTACGCGCTTGCTAATGGGTGACGTGTTAGTTGGTGAAAAGGAGCGTTTACGGAAACGAACCGCGCAATTTTTCGCACGTTTGGCAGTAGAAATAAAGCAGACTATCCGAATAGCGATGCCCCGAGAAAAACGCGCGGCAGTGCTTGCGGAGTTAATGATTACTTATCTAGACGGGCGGTTAGCAAAATTCGTCAGGTCAGAATTTGCAGAAGACCCAATGGCCTCCTGGGAAGCTCACTGGGTGTACCTCAAACCATCCGCACTGATTTAATCGCTTAACCCTTAAATATTATTGCCGCTGAGTTTGCGAAAGCGAGCGATATCCGTATCAAATTGTTCTTTAATCGCATCTTGTTCCGTACGCTTAACTTTTATGTAGTTATCGTTGGCGCTAATTTGATCTTCTAGACTCTGGATGTCTTTCAATAATGTTTCAGGCGGTTCTTTTCCGGAACGTTCATGATTGGCAGCATTACTAATCAACAAGTCTAAATTTTCTTGTAGCTTTTCGTTACGATTTTCAGTGAGTTTAATTTGCGATTCTAAATGCGCAATTTGACCGTCGCGGG
>JBCCFA010000225.1:0-7467 GCA_039029975.1 Pseudomonadota bacterium | reverse complement strand
TGCAGCTGGCACGTGCGGGTGCATGTCCCAAAGGCCTTCGGCTAAGTAGAACATGTAATGTACATGAGCATGCACATGACATTGTGCATGAAGGTGGGGTTTATAGTCTATGCCGTGTCTGCGGCGGCAGTCGCGTTATTAATCCACTTTGTATGTTTTAACGAATTCAGTGAATTAATTATGTCGCCAAAAGCTTGGTGCTATTTGTTGCTGATGACGGCATTCACGAATGTATTGCCATTGTTTTTGTTCTCAGAAGGTATCAAGCGTGTCGGCGCCGAGCGCGCCGCGATAGTCAGCACTGTCGGCCCGCCAACAACAATATTCCTTGCAGCCTATCTACTCGGTGAAAGCATGAATCAAATTCAGCTTTTGGGCTCAGCCTTGATTATCGTAGGAATCATCATCGTCGAATACAAATCCCGCTAGCCAGTGCCACCGGAGTCGAACAGCACGGCGACTTAGCGCAGAACTTTGTTAACGCCTGAATAGGCCTTTCGTGTGACGTTCTTGCTGAATGCCGCGTGCGTTTTCACCCGCAAACACTCGCCACATTAATAACTCAATATCAAATAAGGCGGGTTGTTCTTGTTGCCAGCCGTCTTCTTCATAATAAAATTTAGCAACCCCTTCCCGTGCTTCTGCATCTTGCACGGTAAAGTCGTCGGCAACCGGCACCTTCCAGCGGACTTGGCCAAGTTCCCCGTTGGCCCACTCGTCGGCTTCTTTCTCGCTCTTCACTCGAGTCCAACCGCATTGAAAATAATAATGCGAGTTTTCATCACGTGGCACGTAGTACTCGTTATGCATCACGCCGGGGAAGGGCCACGGATCAACCAACAATCCGCATGGTAACCATGCCCCAACTGTCGTCGTGTAATTCGACTTGCCGAGCAATTCGATTTCCTCAGGCGTTTGCCCCGCGGCAATGGGTAAAACGATTTCCGTGTCACCTTCACCATTGCGCCCCGGAATAGTCGCGCCCATGGCCATGCTGGTTTCAGACGCGATGCGGGTAAATCCTTTCGGACCATTATCGATTTTTTGATACAAGCTGGTTTCGATCAAATTCTCTTTTTTTGATACCCAACCGTAGGTCATCGGAATACGTGCGTTAATCGAATAACGCGACCAGTTGTGAATAAAATGGTGCCCCGGATCGTAACCACCCTCGGAACCGAGGCGCCAGTTTGCGTGCACCACATAAGGGTCGGCGACACATACAGCAATATCGTCGTCGAAGAAGCCAGGTGGCAGGTCTTGTTCAAGTGGTGGTGGTTCAATATCTCCAACGAAGGTAAAAATAATGCCTTTTTCTTCGCGAACTGGATAACTCTTGATTCCCTTGTTGCCAGCCAGGGAGGAATTAGGATCGTTGAGCAAGCAGCGAATCCGGCCGTCGTCCAAGTTGAACGTAAACGCGTGGTGCCAGCAGGTAATTGTGTCATCGGTGTAGCAGATCGGGCGCATAGAAAACCGTGTCCCGCGATGACTGCAACGGTCTTCGATGGCGTAAAGTTTGCCGCCACGACGAAGAAACAAAATATCTTCGCCGAGCAGTTTAATCGCCTTGTGTCCGCGTTCTGGAATGTTGCGACTCGCGTCGGTCGGATACCAGTGATTACGGAATCCGAGTTCTGCTTTTAGCCATTTGTCCCAGGGCTTTGTCGCGCTTGGTTTTTCCGCATCATCGGTTTCAATATCAGGAACGTATGCAGCGGTGCGCCGGATTAGATCTTCCGCAATCGGATTAGCTTTACTCATCTGCAAGCCCCTCAGTTCTTGGCATGGCGACGCTGAACGCCATTATAAAGAGCTATTCCTGGTTCTTACAAATCTATAGGCCCGCGCGTCGATGGGTGTTGAGGTAATGTACAATGTCCGCAGAAAAACTATTAACACTTGCTATGGCAACATTGAAAGTCTGCGACGTTGACACACTTAGCGAAGGCAGTATTCTCCAGTTTGAGATTGATGGCCGCGAGCCTATCGCGATTTATCGGCTGGCGGATGGTTTCTATGCAACGGATGATTTGTGTACCCATGGGGCGGCGTACCTATCGGAAGGTGACTTAGAAGGCGACGAAATCTATTGCCCGTTTCATGCCGGCGCGTTCGATGTTAGAACCGGAGAAGCGTGCGCCGCACCTTGCGTGATACCCTTGAAAACCTACCCGGTCACCATTGATGGGAACGAAGTATTGGTCGACGTGGATGGTTAAAACCGTCGTGCGATTACCAGTCGTTTAGAGTCCAACCTCTCCACGCGTCCGCGTACAAGAATCGATTACCGCGTACAAACACGTTTTAATTGTACCAACGAGATCGGGCACATTAGCGACGCCCATGCCGCCAAGACCGTCGGCATATTCGGCCGGCATTTCCTTATCGCCAATCCAAGGAAAACCAATCCTGACTAACGGAATGCCGAATCTGTTAATCGTAGCAGCATCTGTTTGCCCGGAGAGAAAAGGGGCGCCTTCATACTTGCGGCCATGGGTTTCTTCCCACGCCCGCGTGGAAGACTGCACAATCCAATGGTCGGGTGGCGTACTCGACGCGTCGCAGCTAACAATGGTTTCCCATTCTGCCACCACATCTTCGTGTTTTACCGTTATTGAATGCATAAGGTCTGCAAATTCTTGCTCAACTTGCGCGGTGGTTTGTCCAGGCGCGGTGCGCACATCAAAAACGATCTCACAGGCAGCGCCGGGACAAGCGGGTTTGAGCGGCCAACCGCCGTTAACCGCACCAATCCAACCCTCCGGTTTTATTTGCGCGCGGGTATGTCTATCGGGATAAGCCGCCAGCCATTCTTCAATTTCTAACATGACTTTTGCTGCAGGCACCATAGAGGAACGAAAACCCGGCGTGCCGCGCGGTATGCCGGCATATCCCATGGAGCCCCAACAGGTTACTTTGATCCATATCATGCCGGGATGTTCGTAATAAACTTCATCCCACGGTTTCACAATAATGCCAAAGTCCGGGGCCACGCCGTGAGATAACATGTGCGCTACGCCGTTGCTGATGCCGGCGTTGTTGCGTTCCGGCACGATCCACGGCATGCCGCCACCCGCGCTGCCAACAATGAGATCGCCTTTCAAGGGGACGCCCGCTTCGACGATGCAGTTTGCCGCTTCGGTGATCAAGGCCACCATGGATTTTGGATTCGAAGCACCGAGACCAATCACCAAGTCACCGTCAACGTAGGGCGCCGGTAACATATCGGCGCGCATTTCCGGGCCGGCGTGCGGTAGGTCTTTTTCCGGGTCGCCCTCTAGCAGAGTATCTATTGGCGCGTATAGCATTAAATTGGGTCCGCCACCCGAACCATGAACCCGACCAACCACATTGCCGGAAGTTTCGGTGATGGGCTGATATTGCGCATTCATGCCAAAGTTATTCATGTAGTCGGTCATGAATTCACTTGCTTCGCGCTCGGCGCCAGTGGGGCTGTGGTGCGCGGTGAGGTCGAAGATCAATTGCTTTAAACGCTTTTGGTCGATTTTTTTACAGGCATCCTCGTACCACTTTTGTTGTTCTGCGTTTAAAGTCATCGTTGTCTCCAATTCAGTAAACGTTTTTTTCCGATGTGTTCTAATTCGGCGGCGCCATATTGTAACTAGCGAGTTCACCGCAGAATTTGGCATGCGCCAAAAGTTTTTTATCGTCATTGAAGGCGCCGACGAGTTGAACGCCAAGCGGCAATCCGTCGTTATCTTTTGCTACCGGTATATTGATACACGGAACGTGAGCGAACGTCCATGGTCGGTTAAATATTGGATCACCTGTTGCCGCGATGCCGGCGGGTGCGACGCCTAATGCACCGGGAGTTAAAATCATATCGGCGTTTGTAAATATCGCGTTGAGTGTTTTTTCTGCGACTGCTTTGGCGGTGGTGACTTTGGCTTCTGCATCGCTTGGTGCGTTTTCGCCGATTTTGATCAGTTCAATTGTCTCTCGGCGAATAAGATCGCCGTACTTCTCGGCGATAGGAGCCAGCACATCGCGAGCTTCAATCGCAATTTGCAAGATTTGCGCATCTACGATCCTTGAAATTCTGGTGTCTAGGTCACTGACTTCATTTTCGGCATCAAAGATTTTCACACCGGATTCTTCTAGTAAGTGCACGAAAGCATTAAACGCGTTGTGCATGTCGCTTTCAGCTTGATCCCAATATGGGGTGCGAACAATAGCGACTTTTTTTGGACATAAAGCAGAAAGCTCAATTGCGGCACGACCTCTCAACACACCATCGAGCAACTGGAGGTCATCAGTCGAACGTGCAAACGACCCCAGCGTATCCAAACCAGGCGCCAGTGGATGCACTCCTTGATTTGAGTAGCTCTTGTAACTCGGCTTGAACCCATAGATACCGTTGAAACTGGCGGGCCGAATGATTGAACCGGCGGTTTGCGTGCCGAGCGTGAGTGGAACGTGGCAATCTGCAAGCGCGGCGGCAGATCCGCTGGAGGAGCCGCCAGGTGTGTGTGCGTGGTTATGTGGATTGACCGTAGGGCCAGGCGCGAAAAAAGCAAATTCTGTCGTGACGGTTTTACCTATGACGATTGCACCAGCATCTTTCAATAACTTAACGCAGTCGGCATGTTTTTGCGGTTGATGATCGGCGAAGGCTTTTGAGCCGTAGGTCGTCGGCAGATCGGCGGTATCGATAATGTCTTTCAGTCCCACGGGTATGCCAAACAGTAGCCCGTCTTTTTCGTCCGTATTATCGGCGCGTTTCGCGGTCGCTAAGGCGCCTTCGTAATCCACCAACTGCCAAGCGTGGATGGTGTCTTCACGTGCTGCAATCCGCTCAAGGCAGGCGCTGGTTAGTTCGTATGAAGAAATCTTTTTCTCACGTACCAGGTGAGCGGCTTCACTGGCGGTGAGTTCATAGAGGGCCGTCACGGTTATTGCTCCGAAGAATTTCTGTGTTGACCGAACAAGACTTTTCTTTCGGCCTCGCTAGGCGGTTTGCTTCGTCGGTTTTCCTTACCAACGTCTACACCGCGTCGAGCGGCTGGGCGTTCTTTAATTGCTTTGTTCCACCGATCGACATTTGGATATTTGTCCAGCGGTTGCTCAATGCTGCGCGCAATCAAAACCCACGGCCACGAGGCCATATCGGCAATCGAATAATCGCCCACAATAAACTCATGGTCAGCGAGCCTTCGATCGAGCACGCCCAAACAGCGGTTGTATTCATTGGCGTAGCGCTCCAACGAATATTCGTTGCCTTGCTTTGGCGCGTAGTTATAGAAATGACTGTATTGCCCTGCCATCGGTCCGAGATTAGCCATTTGCCAGAAAACCCACTCCATAGTTTCCTTTTTTGTAAGTGGATCTTGACTCAAAAATTGGCCGGTTTTTTCGGCAAGATAAAATAGGATAGCGCCGGATTCGAAAATGCTTATTGGTTTGTTATCCGGTACGTCGTGATCGACAATCGCGGGCATCCGATTGTTTGGGCTGAGTTGCAGAAATTCTGCTTTGAATTGATCACCCGCCCCAATATTTACTGAGATCACGCGATAGGCTATGTCGCACTCTTCTAGCATCACCGTGATTTTCCAGCCGTTAGGTGTTGGCCAGTAGTAAAGATCAATCATTGGCGACGGGCTGGGCTAGCGATAACGCCATCGGAAACCAATTCATCGATATCCGTTTGCGAATAATTGAGTTTGCTGAGTTCTTCTAACGTGTGTTCACCTAGTGCAGGCGCGCCGGCCCGAATCGCGGCGGGGGTACGAGAAAATTTCGCTGCGGGGTTCGCTTGGCGAAGCTTACCGGCGCCCGGATGTTCATATTCCGTGATAATTTCATTGGCAGCGACTTGTTCGTGTTCGATCATTTCGTTTCTTGTGAGCACTTTTGCGCAAGGCACGTCGTGCGACTCAAGCAACGCAACCCATTCGTCCGCAGATTTTTCTAGCAGTGCTTGTTGAATAATGGCTAGGCGATCATTGATATTTTTATCGCGCAGAGCCGGCGTTTTGAATCGCTCATCGGTCAGCCACTCCGGCTTGTTTAATGCGACGGTTAGACTGCGCCATTCCCGATCTGACATGACTGCAACCGCGATGTGACCTTCCTTAGTTTCGTATACCAAATCGCGGAAACTCGCCGCCGCTTGCTGCGGTAGTTCGCGCCCAGCGAACGTTTGACTCCCCATATCTGAACCCCACAAGAACGACACAACTGCCGCCAGCATCGACAACTTAATATGCTGTCCTTCGCCTGTTCGTTCGCGTGCGAGTAGCGCGGCGGTGATGGCCTGGGAAGCGGTGAGTGCCGTGGTTTTATCCGGCACAATGGTGCGAACTAGACGCGGACGCTCTGAGTCTGACCCAGCCTGCACCGTGGTTAGCCCCGACATCGCTTGGATGAGTGGGTCGTAAACTGGGCGATGCGCAAACGGCCCTTCAAAACCGAAACCAGCCATTGAGACATATACGATATTGGGTTCAATCTCTCGCACCGCATCTTCGCCGAAGCCCATTCGTTCGATAACACCGGGACGAAAATTCTGCACGAAGACGTCTGCGCCTTTGATTAGGCGTCGCAATACTGCGCGACCGCGTTCGTCTTTGAGGTTAATCGCGACTGATTTTTTGTTGCGATTATTGTTTAAAAATCCGGCTGAGAAATCGCCCTGACGATTTGCACCTTTGCGCACATAATCGCCGCCATCGGGGTTTTCTACCTTGATCACCTCCGCGCCCTGATCACCTAGGATCATTGTGGCCATTGGTCCCGCGATCATGGCGGTTAGATCGATGATTCTAAATCCTTGTAGCGGTCCGGGCATTGGGCACAATTTTACAAATCAGTGTGGATTGCTCATTATCGCAGCCTTGAACAAGCGCGTCGATTTTCGTGAATCGACAATAGGCAGTACGTTTTAATTGAGAAAGAGAACGAGTTTGAGCGACGATAACAATAAACCTTTATCAGGCGTTCGAGTTCTAGATTTAGCCACTTTCGTTGCTGCACCGTTCGCGGCCACGATTTTGGGCGAATTTGGCGCGGAGGTGATCAAGGTAGAGCACCCAGCCGGTGGTGACCCGATGCGGCGTTTCGGTACCCCCACTGATGATCCGGAGTTAACCCTTGCGTGGTTGAGCGAGGCGCGAAATAAACATTCGGTGACCATGGATCTTAAAGATGCAGACGATGTTGCGCGCTTTAAGGCCTTAGTGGCGCGGAGCGATGTCGTCTGCGAGAACTTTAGGCCGGGTACCTTGGAAAAATGGGGACTCGGTTGGGATGTTTTAAGCGATATTAACCCGCGGCTTGTCCTGTTGCGCATTAGCGGATTTGGTCAAAACGGTCCTTATCGCGATCGCCCCGGTTTTGCGCGAATTGCACATGCTGTTGGTGGGCTTACTTATCTGGCAGGTATGCCTGGTGGACCACCGGTTACACCGGGTTCAACGTCTCTAGCTGATTACATCACCGGTC
>JBCCFA010000224.1:0-7482 GCA_039029975.1 Pseudomonadota bacterium | reverse complement strand
TTTCGATATCGACAAAGCTGCTATTCATCACGTTGCTAGCGTTCGCTGGCAAGTCCTGCCTCGCCTATGACGACGACAAAGCATCAGAAAAAAAATTCGATTTAACGGTGCGCGGCTTCGCCGACCTTTCGCTCGCACTGACCGATAAATATGCGTCTTGGCTAGATTACGGCACCAGCAAAGGTCGCTATGGTGGCGATGGTGACCGAAAACTCCAAATCACTGTTCCTGAAGCGCAGGTGGTGTTGGATTTGCGTTACGGTCCGCATGTTAATTTGCACACGAGCATCAAGTACGGCGATCAACAGGCGAACACGCTCGATATATTGGAAGCGTATGTAAAATTTAAGAGCGGTCCACTGTCACAACCTCAGTGGTCGCTCAAACTTGGAAGTTTTTTTCCACCCATTTCGCTTGAGAATACCGCCATCGGCTGGACCTCCCCATATACGCTATCGAGCGCTGCAATCAACGCTTGGGTGGGGGAAGAGTTACGCATTAACGGCGCTGAGCTTCGAGCGCGATTCAGATTCGATAAATTTGATGTGGATATTTTGGGCGCCGGATTTTTTGCCAACGATGCCGCCGGCAGTTTGCTTGGTTATCGCGGTTGGGCAATTCATGACCATGAATTAGGTTTGTTTGGTCATGCACCTTTACCGCAATACCAGCTTGAGATCCGTAATCCTAATGGCGCCTTCAGAGGTCAATCGCATCGATTTCAATTAACGCATGAGATCGATGGCAATGTCGGTGCGTATCTCGGAACGGTGCTGAAGTCGAAGACACTCGGCAAACTGCAGTTCCTTGCTTACGATAACAATGGCGACCCCGAAGCCTTCAATCGTACCGAAGGCCAATACGCTTGGGATACGCGATTTTTAGCGCTCGGTTATCAACGGGATTTCTTAGCTAAATATCGAGTGATACTGCAGTCAATGCTTGGCGAAACGGTCATGGGGCCGAAAATCTATTTCCAACGCGCCAGCAGAAATATTTCGAGTCGAATCGTAGACGCAAAATTTTTCTCAGCCATGGGTCTGGTTAATCGTCGATTTGGCGATAAGTCTTTGTCGCTGCGCGGCGAGTATTTTGAAATGCGAGACAACGACGCAATTAGGCAGGTTTACGATAATGCGGAGAGCGGCTACGCTTTTACGGCGACCGGCAACTGGCGAATGCATAAGCGCCTAAAGCTAAGTTTAGAAGTCCAATACATCGACCACGAACGGCCGGTAAGGCGATTCGCCTTTGAGCCTGAGGAAATTGGCGAACTCAGTTCGCGCTTAAACTTGCGCGCATTCTTTTGAAAAGTCGCTTAGTAAGCGGATTGCTCTTTAACTAACAACCGACCTATCAGAAAACGTATTTAGCGCGTTGGAAATTTATTAGTTATTGGATTCACTCAACACTGACTCGCATTTCCGAGCGACGCCATTGCTGCGATTCTGCATTAGCCGCTTCAGGCTGACCCGACAAAATTTCTACTTGCGACTCGTCGACCTGATTGGTCTTCAGATACCGCAGCATTGCTGCCGATCTCAGCTGTCGCGCGGCCTCGTGCTGCTCTGGCGTGCCGGCGCTATCTGCATAAGACTGGATTTCAAACCCAACTTTTACGTCGTCCAACAATGCGTCTATTTCTATCACTCTCCGCAAGTCAGCGGCCAGACGGTTTTGCCGAGCTCGCGAAGATTCAGTTAATTCGTCGTTACGTAAAAAATAGAATTTTTGCTCGCTGATATACTCCGCAAGTGCTTGCAATTCCGCGCGTTCAGTCGGAACAAATTCATCGAAGTTAACCTGCTCAACCACGCCAGTACCCTCAGCGACGCTGAGCAATTGTCGCCGCCATAGCTCGCTATGCGAACCCGCAAGAGTCAAGATTTTGCCGCTGTAACTCATCTCCAAAAACTCGGGCGCCTCGGTTTCTGCGCGCAAGAACGCGAGCAAGCTGTCGGCGTCCGCTTCGACTGCGCCAAGATCTAGCGCGGATATTTCCGGTACCGGCGACGGTGTCGCCGTGATTACGCGAATCCAATCCAAGGGCGCAGTCCCACTCAAGACGGCCCTATTGCCTTCTAAGGCGATATCGATAGACGCAGGTGCGTTGAGCGCTCCGCGCAGTCGCGCGATCAGTTCCGCGTGAGAAGCCCCAAGACCGCTCACATCAACCTCTTCGATACCGAGCATGGCCAGCGGGAAACCTGCTAAGCGAGCGCGAAAATCGCTTCTCGCTTGACCGGTTACAAGCAAACGCTCGCCGACAATTTCCATGGCCACCGTGTCCGGAATATCAAACAAGGTACCAATCCGTTTCAAGACGATATCTGGCTCAAGCGACTGGTAGGGGACGAAGTTCACCTCAACGTCCTCTTCTTGCAACGGACTCTGCTTGAGAATTTCAGTGAGCGGCAGCGCCAAAGGATCGCGAAAGACGCGAATCGCATAAGGCTTGCCGGAAGACACCGAAATCAGCTCCACACCGGGGGTGGCATCGAATTGTGCAAGGAGTTTGTTTAAGCGATTATGCTGCCAGTAACTGTAAGCGAGCCAAGCAACAACGATTAGACCGAGCGCCACCAGTATTCCGTACAACGCGCGGTTTGGGCTGGGAGTTTCTGGTCCACCGGTTTCCCGCTTTGCGCCTTCGCTGTCTAGCAAAGGTTGGAGTAATTCACTTACCGCACCGGGTAGTTTATCGTCAGCCTGCTGCTGCGTATGAAAATGCTCAATCTGTTCGCCATGTAAGCGGTGAATATTTTCGGTGACTTCCTGAAAAACGTCGCGCATTTCGCGTGGCGGTTGACCATTAATGATCGCAGCAGTAATGGCCTCTGGCCCGTGAAACAGCCACACCACTTCGCCACCTAGACGAATTGTGTCTAAATCCGTTCCTTCGGTGCTGGAAAAAGAATCACGCACAAAATCTTGCAGCGCCGTTAACATGGCGGAAACGGCATCAGAATCCTGTTCTAACGCACCATCGCGCGCCACGTGCGCCACCAACAAACCGCTTTGCCGCTGCATCACGAAAGCCTGATCAACCCGATAGATAAACGTATCGCGCAGAATAAGCTCCGCGACCGGCACGCCGGTGCGTAGTGATTCAATTCGCCATTTGATACCCCGAGCGCTAAAAGATAATTCTAAGGCCTGATTTATTTTCTCGCTGAGCGCCGCAATTGAATCGCGCACCGCTTTTCGAATCGCAGGACCTATGACGGGAAATAGCGCGTCGGCGAATTCATCCGGATCTTCTCGAACTGAATCTGATATGCACCGTTGGACTGGCGATTTCATCGCCGCGGCGAGCGCTTCGTTGTTCGAGTCGTTTAGTTCGAAAGACTCAACTAAAACTTCGGCAACGTCTTGAGCACGCGTGGCCGGCAGCTCAACGCGGTTTTGCAAGCGCTCTATGGATTCTTGCTCACGCCCAATAAGCAGTCTTCTAAGTTGCGATAGTTCGTCGACTGCCGCCACGTCGCGCCTCCCGAATGATATTGTGGGAATTATTCGTCGGGCAGATCAAACTCGCGGTTCAGTCGCATAGCAAACTCGGAGAATAAGCCTGCCAACTCTACGCGGTCTGCTTTCGTGTCTTGTAAGGAGTCGTTTTCCACGCGCATCAGCTCGGTAACTTCAGTCACCAAGCGGCTCGTTTCGTCCATCACTTCGACGCGAGTATTTTCTAGGTCACGACGAATTTCGGAGCTCTCGCCGGCCAAACCGTCATCCAATTCCACCAGTCGCTCTTCAAGTCGAGCACCCATTGCAGATAGCGAACCGGATAATTCGGTGAGCGCCGCGGTGCGTTCCTTTTTCTCTTGCGTGGCCTTCTTGGTGAGCTTGTCGATTTCGCGCTTGGCCTGGGTATCCAGACTTTCGATCTTGGCTTTGAAATCGTTTTCGAGCTGAGACATTTTGCGCTGAAACTCCGCTTCGAGTTTTTCAAAACGGCGTTCATAGTCGCGCATCTGGCCGCCGAACAAGATATCGCGAATCTTATCGACGTTGCCTTCGGTTTGATTATCAGCATCGGCGGCTTCCGCCGCTCCATTGGTGCGCTTGGCTTGGCTCATGTCTCCTCCAGGGGCTTACTTTATTATGATCAGAGATAGCACTTTCGCCGGGCCGCCTTTTATATCACAGGACGCTTTAATTTTCCGCGTTAAACACGTAAGAAATGACCAAAAGGGGCGGTATTACGGCCGAGAGAGTCAGGATTTACGGCGAATTGAAAGCGCGGAAGCCGGTGGACGGCGGCCAAGCGCGTTCCATCGAATGGTCTCGCTAGGGGATGAACAGCGCATTTTCCCCCTGGCGGCTAACCGTCAAACTCAATATATCCTCTCAGCAGCGCATGCTCCAGTGCATCGTAAGCCGCCTTGGCTTCTTCGTAAGCGATTCTATGATTTTTTAACGCCAACGCGGATTCGGTATCAATACACGCTTTACCGCAGTCCTTCGCCATAACCAGCGAATTGGTTAGATACCTGGCTCGTAGACAAGCCACCATTTGCGCCACCTGGGTGAAATCCTCTCGACCCAGCGGTCCAGCAGCTTCGCTAATGAGTTCACGATTAATCTTCTTAATCGAATGCTCTAATTCATAGTGCAATCTGCGCTTTTGTAGACCAAGATCTTCTGCCGCCATGTCGCAACACCCAATACCGAACAAATACAGGCTATCGGCAATTTTGTTCCTGTCTTGAGTCGAGATGAGCTTTGAGCGAGAGCAATCCAAATTCGACGCAGCAAAGCAATGGGTCTGTCGAGCTTAATTTTCCTCAGCCTCCGCGAGAGACCCCGCAATTTTGTAAAAGTCCCTGACTCGGCGCGTGTATTTCATCGAAACCTGCAGCGCAGAATTTTCCGCCGCGCCTAACATATCTTTTTCAAAAGCATACCAATCAGGCTCGCTTCCTTGGATAGCCACCCACTGGCGGTATGCGGTAGTTAAGCGGCCGATCCCACCGTTGTATGCGCTTACAGCAAACCAGCGACGACCGTCTTGGTCTAGATCTTTGGGCGCCCGCAACGTTAAGTATTTCAAATAACGCGCACCGCCGTTAATGCTCTCTGCCGGTTCCGTGCGATCGCGCACGCCAAGTTCGTTGGCCGTTGCTTGCGTTAACATCATCAATCCTCGCACCCCGGTGGGTGATACCGCATCCGCCACCCATTTTGATTCCTGGTAACCGACCGCGCTCAACAGCGGCCATTCCAGATCGTGTTCACCCGACGCTTCAATGAACAAATTGCGATACTGTGGAAACCGTGTTTCCCAGTGGGAATAAAAGGACAGCCGGTCAGCTGCGTTGATCGATTCTAAGCGCGGAATATTGAGACGTAATTCGCGATATAGGTAGGCGCCGACAACCACAACAAATAACAGGATCCCGCATAGCGCAATTGAGCGCGGTTTTCGGATCGAAAAACGGTCCCAATAGCACTTGTCGGACAAGCGCGGGAATCGGCGCAGCACGGCGTTTGAGAATTGCCGGAAACTCACTATCGAAGGCTCCTCCCTATCTGTCCAAGTGTAGCACTGGGAGCAAAGCTTGCTCGATGCACCGCAGTAATTCCGACATACTGGTGAATCGGCGAAATTTACGGCAAGCTGACGGTATGAAAACGATACTATCGCGACTGGCTTGGGCATTTGCGCTATTGGTTGTGCTGGTGATGGTATTGGAATTCTCGGCACGCGAAAAATATTCCGATCTGAAAAATTTTCCCGCCCACATCGATCTGCGATTACCACCAGAACTCGTTATAACGCACGAAGAGCTCGGCTATCACTTCAAACCCAACTCAAGCGAATTTTTCGAATCTCCCTTAAACGAATTCAACGTAAATTACCAAACGAACGAGTTTGGCTTAAGGGATTCGGGCATGTTTTCCAGCGGTCCTAAACAACCAATTGTCGTCGTTCTTGGCGGCGCAACCGCTGAAGCTTACGGGGTAATGCGCGAGGCTTCGTTTACGCTTGAGATGCAGCGCAGATTGCGGTTCCAAAAAGGCGCGAAACGATATCCACGAATTTTAAGTGCGGGTATGACGGGTTTTGGCGCGATTCAGAATTATCTGTTGGGCAAACGATTAATTTCTGAATTGAAACCTGATCTGGTGATATTTCTCTACTCAGACTTAATGCCAGTCGCCGACTATCGGGTGTTGCGACACGCCAATTTGGACCATCAACGCATGGTGATTAGTATTTCACCACAACTACCGGCGCCCGTGCTCTCAACTAAGGGGCCGCATTGGTCAGATCAATTTACGCTATTGCAGATTATGCGTAACCACGAGCAAAAAACAGCCATGCATGAATCAATCACTATCGGCGATCCGAACAACGATTTATTCGCGGCAGCTCGTGACAGCGGTAATAACAACGTTGAACTTCACCAAGAGTCGTTGAAGTACGTCGCTGCGCTTGCGGACTATTCGAATGCGCAAAACGTCAAATTCGCACTTGTGCACCTGCCGCTACCCCACCAAATTGCTGCTGATGAGTGGAGCGAAGGACGCCATTGGCACAAAATCGAAGGTCGAACATATGCTGTCCCAGAAAAAACACTCACAGTATCCCTATGTGAACGCGCCGATGTTGAATGCATCGAGGTGTTCTCCAAGTTTAAAGAACTAGCGGCGAATCACAGCGGTCGAGTCTTTTTTAAATATAGTTACGCGTTGTCAGAAATTGGACACCGGGCGTTGGTAGATCATTTGATCAATCCGGTGAGAACGCTACTAGGCATTGAAAAGCCTTAGATTCAGATTTCCACTGGCCTTTATTGGCACCAGAGCCCCGGCGGGCTCCCTCATCTTTTTCCAGGTTCCCCAATAGCCACCGATTGGCAGAGGAAAATCATTACAAGATGCTGTCTACCGCGATATCAAATTACTCGGCTTGCGAATTTTGCGTATTTTTCAACAAACAAAAACCCTGCGACTCGATATTCAAGGTCGGGTTAAATTTGCTACGCATATTCTCCATTGCGATCCCAGCTGTTAGTTCAACAATTTGCGCTTCACTAAAATGTGATTGAAGATTTTCGAAAAGTTCGTCAGTGACAGTCTTATCCGATAATGTCATTGCTTCCGCGTATTCCAATACCGCCCGCTCCTCGTCCGAAAACAAGCTACTGCTAGGCCAATTGCCTAATGAAGACACTTTTTCAATACCGTTTTCTAGTTCGTACGCACCGTACGAATTAATGTCTAGTCAGAAGGGGCAGCCATTCATACTGGCTACTCTCGCATAAGCCAAGCAATGCAGAGCCGGCGAGACCAAACCAGATTCATAGAATGAGGCATACAGCGTTTTCAGTGCTTTCAAGATGGGCGGGCAGTGTGCTGCGATTTTTGTTGGGTTAAGGACATCGCCGAACATGTCTTTTTCCGCGGCAAATATCTCTTTGACGGTAGGATCGTCGCTATCTGTGACTTCGCTAATTCGTGGCATGATTGAAA
>JBCCFA010000223.1:0-7534 GCA_039029975.1 Pseudomonadota bacterium | reverse complement strand
GCCAAGTAGCCAGGAAGGAGTTCCCAGTCTCGGGTATACAAAGCTGTGTGGTTCATTTGCAACGGGATCTACTCAGGAAATTACGTCACAAGGCTAAGTCATCCTTCAATAACTTTGAGATGAGCTCGAGGCAGGAGTTATCCCAAGAGAAACTGGGATTATTAGCCTCGAAATGGGAGGGAATCTATGGTAGGATAGTGAGTCAGTTAACTGACGAGGAGTTTATACGAGCATATTTAACCTAAATATCGTATCGAGTAGAGGTGAGTGGCCAGATATATACTACTAATTCGTGTGTAGCAGCTCAATAGTCAAATAAGGCTTATGAGGAAGATTAGAGTTAGTTTTGATGAATTAGAGCATTTGTTGGATATAGTATATATGTTGATCAAGGCCTTTGAAGAGAGTAGTTGGCATCAATATGCAGTGAATAACTTTCAGTATTGGCACAAAATACACAACTAATTTGACGTTACCTAACCTATCACCGCCTCTAGCCCTGAACGACCCCTATCCCACGATATTGTCCTACTCGCTCCAGCTTCCTTACTAAATCCCTGACTTGACGCCCGGCTAGCGTCCTGAGTTTCTTTAAGGCTTTGCTTGCCTTCTTAACATGCCTCGCTAGATGGGCGTAACGTTGGGCATAGCAGAGCTTTTGCACTACATACTGCTTCACCCCCGGCTACTGCTCAAGGGTATTACAGCGCTCATAGATGAGCTTTCATCACATGAAATAGACATTTTAAGCGTAAAACCACAGCTTCCAATCCTTGTTAAGGGGCGACTAAGTATTCAGAATCGAGTAAACATTCGCCTGTAAACACCATTCCATACAAGTCCTATAAGAAGTAAGAGCAAGAAAGGTATGGTTATATTAACCAACTGCCACTTTAGCCTTGCTTGTTCAGTCTTTACCCTATCTAGTAGTCGTATTTTCACTGTCTTGCGTTTAGTATTGATTAGGCCTGCTTCATCCAGCATGTAAGCCAAGCTACTCAGCACAAAGTCTTTGTTAGCAAAAGTTTGTTGTAGAAAAGGATCATAGCCCCAAGGTAGGGGCTGGCCTTGGCGGGGATCAATAGCATTGAGTACTATACTACCACTAGCAGCAACTAGTAGCTGGGTAGGCTGACTGACTGGTATAAACTGTGCTGCCTCAATAAATACTATCCCACAAATGTGCTGGTCACTGGCTTCGACATTATCTTTTTCTGGGTCGCCAGAATGATCATGATGGGTATTAAATTCATGGGCGATGTCCCGTTCCGAGAAGTTTATATTCACGGACTGGTCCGGGACGGCGATGGCAATAAAATGTCTAAGTCCAAAGGGAACATTCTAGACCCCTTAGACTTAATTGATGGAATCGAACTGGACCCGCTGATCAAGAAACGAACCACCGGACTAATGCGGCCGGAAGACGCGCCCAAAATCGAGGCGGCCACCGTCAAACATTTTCCGGACGGGATTCCCAGTTACGGCACCGACGCCTTACGGTTTACCTTTGCCTCGATGGCAACCCAAGGACGAGACATCAAATTTGATTTGGGCCGAGTCGGTGGGTACCGAAATTTTTGCAACAAGATTTGGAATGCCGCTCGATTTGTCATGATGATGTGCGAGCAGGGAGACGTCGCTGACGATAAGGTGGAACACGGTTTGGTTGACCGCTGGATTCAATCAGAATTTAACCGTCGAACTGCCGCCATTCGCGAGGGTTTCGAGACCTACCGATTTGATTTGGCCTCGCAAGCGCTTTATGAATTCATTTGGGACGAATACTGCGATTGGTATATCGAGTTTGCGAAGATAGATATTAACGACGCCGACTTGCCCGCCAGTCGAAAGGCCGCTGCTCGGCGCTGCTTAGTTGCAAGCTTAGAGCAAAGTTTGCGCGCATTACATCCGATTATGCCCTACGTTACTGAAGAAATTTGGCTGCGGCTGACGCCGCTTATTGGCAAAGACGGCGCCACCATCATGAACGAAGGTTTTCCTGAAGCTGGCGATAACGTGGAAGATAAAGTGGCGGACGCCACTGTCAGCTGGCTCAAGGCTTTTGTCTTAGGCGTGCGCCGCATTCGAGCGGAGTTTGATATTTCTCCAAGCCAACAAATTCCAATCAAGATTTTTGGCAGCACAGCCGTAGAAAGTGATTATTTCGAACAATGCTCGCGCTACATTCAACGGTTGAGTAAAGCGAGCGAGATCGAGGTTTTAGACGAGCCTTATGCTGACCAAGCAGCAACAGCCATTGCCGGAGAAACGTCGATCTATATCCCACTAAGCGATCTCATCGACCGAGATGCCGAAGTCGAACGTTTGAAGAAAGAACTCACCAAACTCGAGAAAGACCGAATTGCGATAGACAAAAAATTGCAAAACCCCGCATTCGTGGAAAAAGCGCCAGCGGAGATCGTAGAGAATCAACGCACGCGACTGGCAGAACTAAATGAAAATATCGCTAAATTGAATGAACAATTAGCTAAATGGTAGTGCAATACTCGGCCGCCACGTCCCAAAAACCGGTCTAAAAAGCGTTTCTAACGCGATATACGCGGCCGGCTTACTTCTCTGGAAAAGCGCCTTCATCGCTAAAATCACCACGATAAACAACCGCATCCAAGCGCTTAAAGGGCAAAATTCGGGCCTGTTAAAGACCATCTTCATAGCAATGGGTTATATCAAGCTTAACTAAGCGTATAACGACGAAATTCGACGACGTTCCGGTCGATGGTCCATAATAAGCCCTAATGACACCGCCTGGTGGTTCGGAATATGTTCACGCAAATCCTCGAAGATATTAATAGCGTTTTTGATCGCGACCCCGCGGCGCGCCACACTTTCGAAGTGCTCACCGCCTATCCTGGCGTGCACGCGCTACTAATTCATCGAATGAGTCATCGATTGTGGCGATTCGGATTAAAGTGGCCGGCGCGAATGTCTGCACATATTGGCCGTTGGCTCACCGGTATCGAGATTCACCCAGGCGCAGTCATTGGACGACGGTTTTTTATCGATCACGGTATGGGGGTGGTGATTGGTGAAACAGCGGAGATCGGCAATGATGTCACGCTCTATCATGGCGTTACGCTCGGCGGTACCAGTTGGGACAAAGGTAAGCGACACCCGACTCTAGAGGACGGTGTCGTGATCGGTGCGGGCGCCAAGGTTTTGGGTCCAATCACCATTGGAAAAGACGCCCGAGTGGGATCTAACGCGGTTGTGGTGAAAGACGTTGAAACCGGTACCACCGTCGTCGGCATCCCAGCGCGTGTGGCCGGCAGCGAAGCAACAATCCGCACCGCTCCTAACGACGAAAAACAGTTTGACGCCTACGGCGAAGTAAAAAATCTAACCGACCCGCTTGCCTCGGCAGTTGAATCAATGCGCGAACACGTCAGGACCCTGGAGCTCGAGCTCGCCGAAATGCGCGAAGCGTTGAACAGCGTCGAAAAATCTGACGCACCGGAAAATTCTGATTAAATTTCCGTAATTTAGCTATTCTTGACTAAAATACTCGGTTAAAGGATAATAACCCACTAGTTTAGTTGGTTTTGTGGGACTCCCCACGCCACCGAGTTACTCTTAACTTTCGCAAACCCATTAAGTACGCACGAGGAGAGTTTCATGCGTCTAACAACACGTGGCAGATACGCCGTTACCGCTATGCTTGATTTGGCCCTACACGCGACCAGTGGCCCGGTATCACTAGCGGATATTTCGGGGCGCCAGGGAATCTCGCAATCTTACTTGGAACAACTGTTCGCGCGACTTCGGAAACAGGGTTTGGTCGATGGTACGCGAGGGCCAGGCGGCGGCTATCGGCTTGGGAAACAAACCCGTGATATCTCGGTTGCCGACGTCATTGACGCCGTGGACGAATCAGTCGATGCCACGAAGTGCGGTGGCGAGAAGAACTGCCAAGGTGAACAGCGCTGTCTAACCCATGACTTATGGGAAGACCTGAGCGATCAGATTCGACGTTTCCTCGCCGATGTAAGCCTGGAAAAATTGGTTAATCGCAACAACGTGCAGGTGGTCCGCGAGTGGAAGAATCCACGTATCAAAGACGGTGACCCACGAGAAATCGCACAAAGCAACGCACAGTAGAGGTAGTACCTATGTCAATTTCTCTCACAGAACGTGCCGCTGAGCATGTCAAAACCTTCCTCGCAGCTGAAACAGAAGCCGAGAGTCTCCGGCTCGGCGTGAAGCCCACCGGTTGCTCGGGTTATATGTATGTGGTTGAAACAACAACCGATGTTAACGAACACGATGAGGTGTTCGAATCGCTAGGCGTGAAACTTGTTGTCGATAACGAAAGTTTGAAATATCTCGATGGCACCAAAATAGATTACGCACGCGAAGGATTGAACGAGGGGTTTAAGTTCGATAATCCAAATGTTAAAGACACTTGCGGATGCGGCGAGAGTTTCAATTTATAAATTGAATGATCAGCGAGCCGAGCAAACCCAGCATTTGATCGAGAATTGAAAATCATGGCCAGCACACCACAAGACCTACAACAAGAAACCATTGACGGTTATGTCAATGATAAATATGAAGCCGGTTTCTATACTGATATCGAGCAGGACAGCGTGCCACCTGGCCTCAACGAAGATATTATCGCGTTCATTTCTGCCAAGAAGAACGAACCGGCTTGGATGCTCGAGTGGCGCCTGAAGGCCTACCGTCGCTGGCAAAAAATGGTTGAGCCCAAGTGGGCTCACGTGCATTACCCACCTATTGATTTTCAAGAGATTTCTTATTACTCCGCGCCCAAATCGCCGGACGACGCACCAAAAAGTCTCGACGAAGTCGATCCGAAATTACTAGAGACTTACGACAAACTTGGTATTCCCCTACATGAGCAAAAAATGCTCGCCGGGGTGGCGGTAGATGCGGTTTTCGACAGTGTCTCCGTGCACACGACTTTTAAGGACAAACTGGCCGAAGCGGGCGTTATTTTTTGCTCGTTTTCCGAAGCAGTACAAGAACACCCGGAGTTAGTGCAGAAATATTTAGGTACCGTAGTTCCTGTAACCGACAACTACTACGCCGCGCTTAACTCCGCAGTATTTACTGATGGTTCGTTTGTTTACATCCCAAAGAACACTCGCTGCCCAATGGAGCTGTCAACCTATTTCCGTATTAACGCCATGAATACCGGTCAGTTCGAGCGTACTTTGGTGATTGCGGATGAAGGCAGCCACGTGAGTTATCTAGAAGGCTGCACTGCGCCAATGCGCGATGAGAATCAGTTACACGCGGCGGTCGTTGAGCTGGTGGCACTAGACAACGCGGAAATAAAATATTCCACCGTACAAAATTGGTATCCGGGCGACGAAGAAGGTCGCGGCGGAATCTACAACTTTGTGACGAAAAGAGGCGACTGTCGCGGCGACCATTCCAAGATATCTTGGACGCAGGTGGAAACCGGCTCTGCAATCACCTGGAAGTATCCAAGCTGCATCTTAAAAGGCGATCATTCCGTCGGGGAATTCTATTCCGTGGCGCTGGCGAGACATTGCCAACAGGCGGATACGGGGACCAAGATGGTCCATCTTGGTCGAAATACGCGTTCCACAATTATTTCAAAAGGAATCTCAGCGGGTCGTGGGCAAAACGCCTACCGGGGCTTAGTGCGTATTGGCAATAGTGCGGAAAACGCTCGGAATTATACTCAGTGCGATTCTTTGCTAATGGGCGATAGATGTGGTGCACATACCTATCCCTATGTGGAAGTTAAAAATCAAAGCGCCCAAGTGGAGCACGAAGCCTCAACGTCGAAAATTAGCGATGACCAGCTTTTTTACTTACGGCAACGCGGTATCAACGACGAAGATGCCGTTAACATGATCGTCAATGGATTCTGCAAGGAAGTGTTCAAAGAACTACCGATGGAATTCGCGGTTGAAGCACAAAAATTGCTGAGCATTAGCTTGGAAGGCTCGATCGGCTAATTAGAACCATTCGAATTATTTCACCGATTCATTAGAGAAATCATATGTTAAGCGTTAAGAATCTCTGCGTTAGCGTTGAGGGAAAAGAAATTCTGAAGGGCCTCAGTCTTGAGGTTGGCAAGGGTGAAGTGCACGCCATCATGGGTCCTAATGGCTCGGGTAAAAGCACGCTGTCACATATTATTGCGGGCCGTCCGGGTTATGACATTACCGACGGCAGCGTCGAACTAAACGGTGTTAACTTATTAGAATTGGAACCAGAAGAGCGCGCCGGTGAAGGTGTCTTTCTTGCTTTTCAGTATCCAGTCGAGATACCCGGGGTAAACAACGTTTACATGCTCAAAGCAGCAATCAATGGCATACGTAAGTACCGCGGCCAAGATGAGCTCAATGCCAAAGATTTTCTTGCCCTAGTAAAATCCAAAACGGCATCGGTGGGCCTGAAAGAAAGCTTGCTTAATCGGCCGGTGAATAGCGGCTTTTCGGGCGGCGAAAAGAAACGCAACGAAATCTTTCAAATGAGCGTACTCGAACCCACGCTTGCCCTGCTCGACGAAACCGACTCCGGACTTGATATCGATGCCTTAAAAGCGGTCGCCGATGGTGTTAACCAACTGCGCACGCCTGATCGTTCTTTTGTCGTTGTTACCCATTACCAGCGTTTACTAGATTACATCGTGCCGGATTTTGTGCATGTTTTGGCTAACGGCAAAATTATGCGCTCTGGCGATAAAGATTTAGCACTTGAGCTTGAAGAAAAGGGCTATGACTGGATTCTGGAGAACCGAGCCGCATGAGTGCCTTCGCGGAAGCTTTAGATCACGCTTTCAACACGCAGCAAAACGAACTCAACGATGCTGGCGGCGAACAAATCGCCAAGCTACGACGAGACACGCTAGAAAACGCCAAATCGATCGGCCTGCCTGGTCCGCGGGATGAAGCTTGGAAGTACACAAATTTAAGCCAACTCAAAGCCAAACCGATTTCTGTTGTCTCTCAGGGTGAGGTTGCCGAAAATGATCACCTGGCTAAATTACCGGCGCTTCAATTTGCCCCTCACCGAGTGGTGTTTGTTGATGGGTTTTTCTCGGATCGCTTATCGAATTTAGATAACTTACAAAACGGTCTGAATTTTGAGTCCTATTCAAGCCTGGTGCGACGCGAACCAGAAGCGCTGCTCGACACGCTAACGACTGACACCGAGGCGAATCAGGTTTTTAGTTTATTGAACTTATCGTTCTTACAAGACGGCGCACAAATTCAAATCGCACCAAATAGTGAGTGCGGACCGCTGGAAGTTTGTTTTATCGATTCCGGCAATGGGAAATTCAATTGCCCGCGACTTAAAATTAGTGCGGGCGAAAATTCACGCGCAGAAATTATTGAAGTGCACTATTCGGCCAAGGCTTCTGAGAGTGTTACTAGCGCGGTGACACATATTGCAGCAGCACCTGGCGCCAATCTTCAGCACTATCGTCTTCAGTTCGACCAATCGACGCACCATATCGCTAACGTCAACATCAGCGCAGCGGCAAACAGCACGGTTTCAAATCATTCCATCGTGC